>JAFGSO010000222.1 GCA_016934605.1 Calditrichota bacterium
AAATGAAAGCGATCGAAAGAAAGAAAGAATACCCCCCCGTATCGGACAATTTCCGGGGGAGTTATAGAAATCGTTTTCTCTATTTTTCTTCTCTCTCGAAAAAATTCCAAGAGGGGGGGATCAGGTTTCATTGAATTTTGAATGGATATGAAATATAAATCTCGCAAACTGAACAGAATGGGCAATAAATACTGGAAAAAGTATTTGCCTCATTTAAAGGAACAGAATGATATTATTTTATCCATACTGGAGGATTTATGTTACTGGGAACAGATAAAAGAGGAGGCGCAGAAAGACATAGAAGAGTATGGGGCCACACAAAAAACACCTAATGGATATACTCAATCAAGCGGATATTTTCAAACCTATAAAAGCGCCCAGGAGAAGGTGAGTGCTTTAAAAACCCAATTATTCGGACAAACGGAAAAAGAGGCTAAGCGGATTGAAAATAAGTCAGGATTAAAAGTAAAGTCGTTTGAAGAGTTCAAGCTGAAAAAAGCGAAATAAAAATGAAAACCGGTCTTGAGAAACTGGATTTTTATTGTGAGAAAGTATCAAAAGGCAAAATTAATGTCTGCCGGTGGGTGAAACTTGCCGTCGAAAGGCATTATTTCGATCTGAGCAGAATCGGCAAAAAGGAATTTCCATACTATTTTGACCAGGACAAGGCAGAATGGTTCTTTTATTTCTGTGAAAATAATTTACAGCATTATGAAGGGGTAATGGTCGGGCAGCCCCTGATCCTGGAACCGTGGCAATGGTTCGTCTACGGATCAATATTCGGATGGCAGAAAAACGAATTATTCAGAGGAATGCTTATCCGCAGATTCAGAAATGCTATTATTATTGTCCCTAAAAAAAACGGTAAATCCATAATGTCGGGTGCGGTTGCTGTATTTATGCTTAAAGCGGACGGATATCCGGGTGCCCAGTGTTATACACTGGCTAAAAATCAAACACATGCCAAAGATCTAGGATACAGGGCTGCTACGATCATGGTTGAAAATTCCCCTACTCTCAGAGACGATTATAAAGTCAACCGGGGAGCTGCAAGCCTGGGGATATATTATGATGATAACAATTCTTTTTATAAACCCATAACATCCAAACCGGAATCCGAGGACGGAAGAAATGTTCATTTTTGCGGGCCGGATGAAACCAAGGACTGGACGGATTTCGAGATTTACGAAACAATGAAAAGCGGCACTGTCAATGCACCAAACTCATTGTTCATGTCTACGACCACAGCCGGATTCGATCTGCTTTCACTGGCTTATGATCAACAGAAATATTTGGAAAAGATCTTAAAAGGAGATATCAAAGATGAAACCACTTTCGGAGTGATTTATACTATCGATGAGTCTGATAAAAAGGATAAAAACGGGAAATTAAAAGAAAACTGGTGGTGTGACAAGAAATTATGGCGAAAAGCAAATCCGAATTTTGATGTCAGCGTTTTTGAGGATTCGATGCAATCGTTTATTGTCGAGGCGAAACAGTCACCGTCAAAAAAGATAGCATTCCAGACAAAACATCTCAATATCTGGCACACTTCGAGCGAAGACTACATCCCGGAAGAAAAATGGAACAAATGCGGTAGGAAAAAAATACTTCCGGTAATGAAAAATATTGAAGAGGTACTGGAACCATATCGGGGCAGGAGATGTTTCGCAGGACTCGATCTGGGATCCGTATCCGATTTTACATCCTTTATCCTTGAATTTGAGGATTCATACGAAGTATTGTGTTTTTTCTGGATCCCGAGAGACACTATCCCGGACCGCAAGGGATCGGAAATGATCCGGGCGTGGGTCGAACAGGGACATATTGCAACGACCGACGGGGACTGGACTGACCATGATCATATTGAAGAAACGATAAAAAAGATTGCCCAAATTGTCGAAATAGTCGAGATAGCCTATGACCGTTACCGGATGGACCAGATGGTTACTCATCTTATTGACGAAGGGCTTGAGTTGGTGGGATTCGGACAAGGGTATGTAAGCATGAATCCGGCAGTTGACGGACTGGAAAATTCAATATTACGGCAGGAAATAGAGCATTTTTCAAATCCTGTTTTATCCTGGATGAACAGTAATGTGGCAATAAAAAAGGATCCGGCAGGAAACAGGAAGTATGACAAAGATAAAGCTCACGATAAAATAGACGGTATTGTGGCCCTGGCCATGGCGCATAACAGGGCTACATTGAATGAGGATGAAACTTCGGATTGGAGCGAGTTAAAAACTATCGATATTGACTGAATAATTTTTTTAAAAAATATATTCCTTTTTTGGGATTTTTTTCCTATATTGGTACCGAGTTTCATAATGGGAATTATTTCCAGGCCAGGCTCCTTTGTTCAATTAGATGTCTTTGTTCAAAACAGCTGCAGTAATTCGATACCGGAATTCAGTATTACCGGAAACGGGAATCAAATCTCCCTTGCAGTGGTTTTTAGAGTGGGCCGGCGGCGGAAAGACTGCTTCGGGCATTGATATAAATCCGGAAAATGCCATTTCATTGACTACGGTTTTCAATGCCATTACTTTGATTTCGGAAGGGATGGCCATGATGCCTTTCGCACCTCACATCGAGGAAAATATTAACGGACGTGTCAATAAACGTATTTATAAAGAACATTTTTCCTATCCATTAGTTGCCCGCAGATCTCATCCATATATATCCTCTTACAATTTCCGTAAAGTCATGTTTGCCTGGGCATGCCGCTATGATGATGCCTATGCTTTTATTTCTCGTAAAGGATCCGGCAATGCCATAAGCATGTACCCCATACATCCCAATAGAGTAGTTCCGATGATCACACCGGATAGAAGACTCATTTATGAAATCGACGGCAAGGAGAAAATCGATTATATCAACATGTTTCATATAGTCGGTTACACAAATAACGGGATTACCGGTTCATCAAGGGTACACCTGGCAAAAGAGGCACTTGGCAAAGCTATGGCTGCACAGCAATTCGGCGCCAAATTTTTCGGCAAAGGGATGAATGTAAGTGGTTTTGTGAAAACTCCGAAGCTTTTAAAAGATAAAGATGCGGTTGATAGGTTAAAACAGAGCTTTATAAAGGCACATGGAGGACAAAATAATCAATTCGGGATCGGAGTACTCGAGGATGGGGCGGACTGGATTTCCAATGAAGTCGATCCGGAAAAGGCTCAACTCAATGAAACCATAAAAGTGGACGGGCTTATGGTTGCCCAGCTTTTCAATATTCCGCTTACTATGCTGAAGTTTTTAGAACGTGGAACAGCATATGCAAATGTCGAGCAGCTGGCTATACAATTTGTGAAATATACTATGGTCCCCTGGGGTGTCAACTGGGAACAGGAATGCTGGGAAAAACTTCTTACAGAACGGGAGAAAGAACAGGACAAAATCCGGTATAAATTCAATTTTAACGGTCTGCTAAGAGGAGATACTCAAACGAGAGCCCAATTCTACAATATACTTTCCAAATGCGGTGCTTATTCACCTAACAGAATACTTGAACTGGAAGATGAAAACGGTTATGAAGGTGGAGACGTTCATCCGCTTTCACCGGGTACGACAACAATTGAACAATTAGAAAATGAAACGCAAAATACCACTTCTTAAAATAACGATTCGCGATAAAAGCGAAGATGAGGCCGTCATAGACATTGACGGTGAAATCGGATGGGTTACTTATGACGGGGAAGAATGGATTTGGAATACTAAAGAATCTATCAAAAGACAGTTGAAAGAAATCTCGAAACTGAATGCCAAAAAAATCATTGTCAATATATCCTCTTTAGGTGGATTTGTCGATGATGGTTTGGCTATTCATGACATCCTGGCTCAGCATCCGGCTGAAATCGAAACCCGGGTAATCGGGATGACAGCCAGTGCAGCCACGATCATAGCCCAGGCCGGTGACATTAGAAAGATCAGCAACAATGCCCTGTATCTGGTACACAAGGCCTGGGGGTTTGCCATCGGTAATTCCAACGATATGAAAGCAATGGCAGCTGATCTTGATACTATCGATGACCGCATAGCCAATATCTATGCCAAGCGAAGCGGGAAAGATATCCAGGTGTTTGAAAATCTTATGAAGGAAAACGACGGATCCGGAAAATGGATTGATGCCGGGGAGGCGGAAGAATACGGACTAGTCGACGAGGTATTCGAACCGATGAAAGCAGCTGCAGCTGTGGATCCTGAAGTTTTCAATGAAATGGGAATTCCTGTTCCAAAATGCTATCAATTTAACGAAAATGGTAACAGAACCATAAATATTGATTTTAATGTCGACACTTCAAAGCTGGATGAAGCTCTTCGGAAAATGAATGAATTCAATGAGAAGCAGAAAGATCTGAAAATATCAGAAAACACTAAAAATAAATTTCAACACAAAAAGCGTATTACTACTCAATTAAAACATTTAGGATTATGAAATTACTGATTGCAGCGTTGTTTTTCGCAATTATCGGGCTGTTCGTGGGAGTACAATACAGCCCTGAGGCCGCCTTGGTAGGCGGTGTTATTTTCTCTGTAACGGGAATTCTGTTATCGAAATTTGTCATTATACCGACCGGGATATTTGGTGATAATATTTTGCCAACTATGACAAATATGGATGCAAACGAGAAAATACACAGAGAAAAGATTTCGGAATTGGTCAGCCAGATGGAGGAAATAACTGATCTGGCAGATCAAGAGGAAAGAGATCTGACAGATGAGGAATCAGAATCATGGGATGATCTCAATAAACAGGCTAATGCTGAAAGGAAGAAACTCGAACGCCACTTAGCTACAAGAGGACACAGGGATAAATTGAATGAAAAAGCTCAGCAAATTAATCCTGACGGCACTGTCAAAGAGCCTGAAATCAAAGTGATCGGCAAATCGAATGCTGAAGACAAGGAGGCTCTTTATTACCATACGTCGCAGATCATACGGGTAATTATGGCGCCAAAGTCAAAAATGAGTTCCCAGGTGAGGGACAAAATCAGGCAGGATGCTTTTGAAGCATTGATTGACGGAGGCCATTACAAAGGCTTCGATTTCAAAAACGCAGTGGAGGCATTCTCTACACTTACGGATTCGGACGGCGGTATATTCCTGCCCACCACGATTTCAAATCAGATTATGGAAATCGAGCGTGAATACGGGGCTTTCCCTGCAAATTCATTGAGAATCCCGATGTCAGTTGGTGGTGGCCGTCAGATTTTACCTAATCTTTTGGGTGATATTACCTTCCATGCTGTAAATCAGGGATCGGAGGCTAATGCTTCGAGGTTCACATTCTCGGGGATTGCCCTGGAAGAACTGAAGTGGATGGCTTTTGTTCCATGGACAAATGAAATAGGGGCGACAGTCGGGGAAAGATTGGTGAACATGATTGTACGTAAACTTGGCGAAGCATCGGCAGGGATCAAGGACGATGCGGCTATTAACGGTGACGGAACATCCACTTATCACAATCTCAAGGGATTGGTTGAAAGAAGCGGGGATGCAAATTTTCCCGAAGTCAGATTATCGACAGCAATAACAACTCACGATTCTTTTGCAGAAATCGATGAGGACGATTTCATCAATGCAACCCTGGATGTAGCACCTTCAATCCGGAATAGGGGAATTTTCGTGCTTCATCCCGACTGGAGGGTAGCTTTGAGAAAAATCAAGGACACCGAGGGACGGCCTCTTTATTTAAGCGGGGGCGCTATTTCTTATGTGGATGGCGTTGTTTCAATTTTCGGTCATAAGGTTGTATTTACGGAAAAATGCCCGAATACAGATGGAGTTTCTAAGGAGTATGGGATTTTCTATGTACCCGAATATTTTGCCTTCGGTGATGTAGGTGCTTTCAGCGTTGAAGAACTTACAGAAGCAACCATCAAGGATGTAAACGGCAGCGATATACGGCTCGCATCCCAGGATATGAGAGCATTAAGGGTAAAGCAATTCTTTGATTATGAGCTTTCCCAACTCACTATAAGCTCAGGGGGGAATGATTTGGGTGCTTTCACGGTACTTAGAACAGCGGCTTCTTAAGAGAAAAGAAAAATAATTTTCACCATAAATAAAAAATAAAATGGGACGAAGAGATGTAAAATCGAAAGTCAAACTGGCGGTACTTCATGAAAAAATACAATATACTGCAACAGAGGCAATTGTGGGAGTCGATGTTTCCGATTATCACGGGCAAACATTTGTAGTTGATATCGGCGCCTGGACAGCTAATGGACTTACAGTCACCTTTCAACATTGCGATGACAATAGCACATGGATTGATGTTCCGGCGGCGGATCTTGATGGAGACAATGATATTGCTGTTGTCACAGGACTTGCCGACTCCCAGATTTATGTCGGATATACAGGAAATAAAAAGTATATCGGCGCCAAAATCACAGATGCCGCAACCGGTGATGCTGTTTTAGGCGTTTATATCGTTAAAAGTTATCCTTCTCAATTCCCTGTAAACTGATAAATGTCATGTATAAGGCATTAAATCAAGGTAGCGTAACCGATAAACAAGGCCGGACATACCGGTTCGGCCTTGATACGGAGATCGATGCACCTAAAGGGAGTCTGGATCATTGCAAGGATTTGAAATGGATAAATCCGGAAAAAGTGAAATCCGGGGAAAAGCCGGGAAAGGAAAAAAAATAAAATTTCTTAGAATCCGATGCTCAAACTTGTCAGCATAGACGGAACTGATCCTTATATCATAACATTGGCAGAGATAAAAACTCACTGCCATGAAACGGGTTTCGATTATGATTCAATGCTAACGGTTTTGAGTAAAGTTGCACGCGAATACGCTGAGGCCAGGACCTGGAAGCAGATCATTCCGGCAACTTACGTTCTGTATCTTGACCAGTTTCCCGAAGGGATTATTGAACTGCCGAAGCCGCCGGTCATAGAAGTTTCTTCAATCAAATATTATGACACGGATGATTCGATTCAAACCTGGGATGAAGATAAATACCAGGTTGATCTGGAAAGCGAGCCGGCACGGATCAAGCCGATTTCATCAGAAAGCTATCCGAGCACTTATGATCGGATGAACGCCGTGGAAATCACATTCAAGGCTGGATTCGATGAAACTTTGGGAAGTGAGAATTACAAGATACCGGAAAAGATAAAACAGGCCGAATTGCTTTTGATAAAGCACTGGTATGATAACCGGGAGGCTGTTTTGGTAAGTGAAGGCAGAAGCATTGATTCGCATGAAATTCCTTTAACAGCAAATGCTTTGCTGGATGCAGAAAGCGCAAGGGTCTTTATTTAAGATGGAAACATGTTATCGGGCGAACAGGTAAGAAAAGTTATCCTTTTGAAAAAAGGGGAAACCTATGGTAGGCATAATGAAGAGAAAGTCACCTGGTCGGCTGATACGACAAAATTCCCGGACGGTGAATTCTATGTTGAATGGTGGGACCAGGGTGGCACTGAAACACTCGAAGGCGGTCAGATCATTGCTGTCAAGGATATACGTGCCAAATGCAGATTCATTTCAGGTTTGAATGAAGGCGAGTACAAGATCAGGAAAGATTCGCAGGATTATGACATTAAATCCATCAAGGAATTAGGACGCAGAAAAGCACAGATTTTAATACTAAAAATTGCAGACAATGCCTAAAGGACAGATTTGCATAAAATTCAACGAAGTACCCGAAGGAACTCATTTCATCAAAGGAACATATTCCTGGGTGAATGAATCCGAAGGCAGAAAATACGTTGATCAGGGTTACGGTACTGTTTATGATCCGGCTGAAAAGAAGGAAATAAAACAAAAACCCGATAAGCCCTTGACAGATATTCCGGATGATTTTCCGGGGAAAAATCATTTTCTCGATGCGGGGATAACACAGATGAAAGACATCAGGAAAATGAAAGATTTCGATCAGATACCGGGAGTAGGGAAATCGATTGGGAACAAAATTTCAGATTATTTAAAAGAAAATAAATAATGGCAACATTAAGCGCACAATCATACGATGAAGCAGGTAAGGACCTGACTTTGAGTGCAGCAGCTGCAGGGGGTGATGAATTTGCCAATACCGGAGAAGAATTACTGATCATCCAAAACGGGGACACTTCTGCAAAAACGGTAACGGTAACAGCGCAGGTGACAAGTTTCGAGAACAATGAAATGGGTAACGCTGTGAAGCAGAACCAGTCTTTGGAAATTGCAGCAAATAATGGTATAGGGATCATGGGACCGTTTTCACGCAGGGCTTTCAATGATTCGGGCGGTAAGGTCCAGATCACTTATTCGGCAGTAACGAACCTTGAAGTTGCAGTTGTAAAAGAAAGTTAATTTCAATCCATGGGTGGAAATGTTATTGAAGTAAATGAAGCTGAATACCGGGATATGATCAAATATATCAAGGATATGCAGAAATCATTAGATCCACGCTGGATGAAAAAAACTTTGAAAAGGAATGCGGATCCTATTGTCGAAGATATGAAACAGCGTTCACATAGTGCCAGGTTGCCTTCGCAGATAGGAACGACAACGGCAAAGAGGCGTGCCGGGCCTTATGGTGTGAGGATCGGTGTTATAAAAAACGATCCTGTAAAATTCCCTAAAATTTCAGCTCAGGGATTGGCTTCCATTCTCGAATACGGAACAGCTGAAAGATTCAGGATTCTTAAAAAATTAGGAATGATCGTAGGGCGAATCAGTACAGGCGAAATGCCTTCGTTCCCTTTCCTGAGACCTGCCTGGATACAGGGGAGAAAGATAATGACAGATAAAACAGTGAAAGCGATCAAAAAGCGGGTGCCATGACAAACGGATTGATTGCACTTGTGGCGACAAAGACGAACATAACAGATATTATAGGAACTGATCCTATGAGGATTTTTCCTGTCATGCTACCGCAAAAGCTGAATGATTTTCCTGCCATTGCTTTCAGGGAATTGCCCATCGATCCGACAAACACTTTCGATGGTGGAAGTACTTACGATTATCATCATCTGGATATTCATTTCTATGCAAGGGATTATGATGATGTTAAAACTCTTTTTGATGTTTTCAGATCAGAAATCGAGGATACGGTAGGAACTTATGACAGCGTGGATATCGATCATATCTGGTTTCAGTCAAGCGGTCTGGAAGATTACATCGAGGATCTTGACTTATGGACAAAACACATGGCTTTAAAAATTGCAGTTAGACGATAAATGAATGAATTAACAGAAATATGGGAACAAATTCAAGGATTTGGAGATTATCAAATATCAAATCATGGCCGTGTAAAAAGCTTTAAATACAAAACTCCCCGTATTTTAAAACAATCGCCAAATGCAGAAGGGTATATGAGGATTGTTTTATATAAAAATAAAAAAGCATATACAAAGAAGGTCCACAGACTAATAGCACAAGCATTTATTTCTAATCCGCAAAATTTCCCTTGTATTAACCATAAAAACGGGATTAAAATAGATAACCGTATAGTTAATCTTGAATGGTGTACTTATAAAGAAAATCATATTCATGCAAGGAAAATAGGATTATACCCAATTACAGATCGATATAGGCTAAATCTATCATTAGCTAAAAGGGGAGAAAAAAGTTCAACTAAATTAAAATCAATTGATGTTATAAAAATCAGAGATGATTATGCAAAAGGTGCTGCTAATCAATTTGAATTAGTAGAAAAATATCTTGTTGGACAAGATTATATAAGTAGAATAGTTAATAAAAAAGTTTGGAGACATTTAAACTAAAAAAATCGTGAGTATAAATAAAGGCCAGTATTACACTCTCAAATATGAGACTGTTTCATTAGGTAAGATCATGGATCTTAGCCTGAACATTGATGGTAAGAAAATCAATATTTCAAATTTCGATTCCGGTGAATTCGAGGAATTCATGGACGGGCGGAAAAATGTTACTATTGATTTTACCTGTAAAAGAGATGATTCAGATACGACCGGTGTCGGTAATCTGATTGACGATTGGTTTGCAGGGAACGAAGGGGCGGTTTCATTTTGCCCGAAAACTCCCGTAGCAGGTGATATTAGCTATTCAGGGACAGGCAGCCCTTCGAATATTAAAATAAGTGCTCCTGACGATGAGGATTGCGAAATAACAGGTTCGCTTCAGATTAACGGAGTATTACAGAAATCCACTACATAATTTAATTAAATATCTGTTATGATAAAACTCATTGAAATAAACGGGGAAAGATATCCATTTCTTTTCGATATGGAGGTGGTCTGGTTTTTAACATCTACAGGCAGAATCGAGATCATTTATGACAAGGAACCGGCTGAAGATGGGGAAAAAAAAGTTGCAGGATTGAGGGGGGAATACAACGACATGATGGAATTGTTCCTGACAGCAAACAGGTCGGCCATAGAATACGAAGGGAAAGGGAAATCTTTAACTCTTATTGAGATCAAAAACGGCATCAGGAAAGACCCGAAACTCTTTATTGACCTTCAGAAAGAACTGAACGAATCGGAAGTCTTTGAAGTATTCGAAAAATTAAAAGAGGTTGAGGAAGATCCTGAAAAAAAGAAAAAATCACCTGGGACAAAATCTTCCGGGTAGCTTACGGTCAATTAAGACTTGACAAAAAGACATTCTGGAAAATGACTCCCAGGGAGTTTTTTAATGCCTGGACAGGTTTTGACGAGAATCAAAAAAACGAATGGAATGCTCTTTTCTGGATATCCAAGGCAAACGCAGTCAGAACGGCCTGGAGTGAAAAACAGGCAAGACAAGCCTTGCAGGATAAAGCACCCTGGGAAACTGACAGCGAGACAAAAAAACCAGGAAAGAAAAAACCTTTATCCGGGAAAGTCATTTGCTCGATGCTGGATTTAATTTCAAAATCAAAAGATAATGGCGGAAGCAATTGAAATATGGAAACCGATTGCTAATACGGACGGGTTTTATGAAGCCTCAAATTTCGGACGTATAAGAAGTTGGCAAAATAATACCAATACACCGGGCAGACGCTTAATTCCTTTGATAATGAAATTAACCTTTGATGACAACTATAAAACCATAATGATAAAATGCCATGGAGAGAGAATAACAAAACTGGTACACGGATTAGTAGCAGAGACATTTATACCTAATCCATTAAAAAAACCACAGATAAATCATATTGACGGGAATAAATTAAATAATAATGTGAATAATCTCGAATGGGCTAAAAGATCGGAAAATCAAAAACATGCTCACAAAAATGGTTTAATGCATCCGCCAAAGGGTTCTCAACATTGGAGTACTTCATTATCAGAAGAAGATGTTATCAGAATCAGAGAATTATATAAATCCGGTGATTATCTGCAGCGTGAAATAGCTCAAATATATGATATTTCTCGTTCCGAAATAAATATGATTGTTAATCATAGGGGACATATATAAATTATGGCGGATAAACGTATAACATTTTTAATCGGGGCAAATATTAAGAATTTTGAAAGGAATCTTTCAAGGGCCCAGCGCACTTTTAAAAATTTCGGCTCCAGCTTAAAGAACACAGGTCGAACACTCACAAGAAGTCTCACATTACCGATCGGCATAGCCGGGCTGGCCGCAGTCAAGATGGCAGCCGATTTTGAAACTTCGATGCGGAAGATTGAGACACTCGTTGGGATTTCATCGGAGAATGTGCAGAATATGACCGGGGATGTGATCGAACTATCGAATGAAACAGGCCGGGCATCAAAAGAACTTTCAGAGGCATTATTTGTGATCACTTCAGCAGGACAGAGGGGAGCTGAATCGATGCAGATACTTAACCGTTCTTCAAAGGCTTCTGCGATAGGTCTTGGCGAAACCAAAGATATTGCCAGGGCGGTAACGGCAATATTGAACGCTTACGGCAAAGAGAACATAAGTGCAGCCCGGGCGACAGACCAGCTTGTTTCGATTGTCCGGGAAGGTAATCTGGAAGCAGCGGACCTTGCCCCTGTTTTAGGCCGGGTTATCGGTATGGCTTCGCACCTTGATATTTCATTTGCTGAAGTAGGTGCCAGCATTGCGACATTTACCCGGTTAGGTGTAGGTGCTGAAGAAGCTGTTGTAGGCTTGCGCGGAATCATGAACACACTTATAAAACCTTCCACAGAAGCAAGAGAGACACTTCGAAAAGTAGGAATGACATTTGCTGAACTAAGAGAACAGGTACGGGAAAAAGGGCTTGCGCTTACATTGATTGACCTGGTTGAAAAATTCCAGGGCAATGAAGAAGCTCTTGGTGAACTGATTCCTAATGTCCGGGCGCTGGCAGCGGTATTAGGCACAGCCGGGGCGCAAGGGGAAACATATTCACAGATAGCCAGGAATATCGAAAATTCAACAGGGATTTTGAATGAAGGTTTTGAAAAGATTTCAGAAGATACAGGATTCAAATTTCTACAGGCTTTACAGCAGTTGAAAAATGCAGCCATAGAACTCGGGACCATGCTTCTGCCTGTTGCAAACAAGATTCTGGACTGGGCTAAAAGATCAATTAAATGGTTCAGTTCGCTTTCAACGCATACAAAGAAAATGGTGCTTGTTTTTGCCGGGCTTGCAGCAGCGATAGGCCCTGCACTTATAGCTTTAGGAACACTGGTCTTTATATTGGGTTCAATCAGCTTACCGATATTGGGGGTTATCGCTGCAATAGGTGGTTTAGGTGCTGCATTTCTTTATGTATGGGATAACTGGCAGGCTTTAAAAGAAAGGATATCAGACTGGTCATGGTGGAAGAACATGTTGATTGAAATGGCCCAGTTCTTTATCGAACATAATTTCTTTTCACCGATAATCGATGCCTATAATGCATTGATGATATCGATAGGCCGATATGACAAACTCATAGCAGACCCATTCCAAATGCTTGTCGATGAATTGGAAAAACTTAAAGAAGAGCCTCCGAAATTCGAGCATGAATTCGGCAGCATGAAGGATGCGGTTGTTAACGGTTTTAAAGAAATGATGGCTGCGGCACTGGGATTTGGTTCTGTTTTAGGTTTAGGAATACCGGAAGCAGAAACATCCACAGGATTAAAAGCAATACCAAACAGGCCTTTCAAAGCCCCTCAGGTTGGTTTAACTAAAAAAGACCTTTCTGCTGCCTGGGGTGTTGACAGGCTGATCGAGCATTTAAAAGAACTGGAAAAAGCATCAATCGAGGCGACAAAAAAAGCCAATGACGCTTTTGAGAAAATGAAAGGCAAAATCGTTGATGTAGGTGATGCTTTGCAGACTGTTATCAATACGGCAATTATTGATATAAGTGAAAAACTCGGTGATTTTATTACCGGCAACCTGGATACCGGAATTCAAGGGTTTTTCAAAAATATGCTTTACATGATCGGGGATTTTGCAACGCAGCTCGGTAAAATAGTTGTAGGCATAGGAACAACTTTACTGGTAATAGAAACACAATGGGCAAATCCGATTGCGGTAATAGCAGCCGGGGCAGGTCTTATAATCGCAGGCGTTGCATTAAAGAACCTTATGACCAAAGGCATCGGAGGCCAGGGCATGGCTGAAGGCGGTATCATACCCCCGGGATTTGCGAACGATACGTATCCTGCAAGACTTTCATCAGGGGAAATGGTCATCCCGGAACCGGAGAAATTGCCTTCGTTTGGCGGTAAAGAAATATACATAGCTGAAACTTCAATTGATCTGAGGACGCTTCATATAAGGCTTAAAAAGATTGAAGAGGCAATGAACAGGGCTTAATATGGCTTATAATCTTAAATATCGCTGTCATTTTACGGATTTTAAAAACAAAAGAAAATCCAGAGTCGAGATATTTAAAAAGGATTATTCAGGGGATATTATTGAACTTAAAGGTGCAGCGAACCCGTTTTCACGGCAATTCAACGAAGCCGAATGGGTTATCGGTTCAGAAGCTATTTTCAGATTTATAACAACTCAAAGCAAAACATCAGACCTTGACGCTGATTTTTTAGAAAGCGCTTACAAAGATCTTAAATTAAAATATTATCCGGACGGCACGAATTGCGAATTCACAGGATGGGTAAAACCTGAAAATACAGAACGTGAATTTCACACGAAAAACCCTGTTTACCAGATTTCAGCGACAGATGCAATAAGCGATCTTAAAAATATTAGTTACGATAATTCCGGCACGGTCTGGACGGATTCAGTTTCAATTCTTACTTCAATCAAAAGGGCTTTGAACCTTACAGGTATTACAGACAATGATTTTTTTATCCAGTGTAATACCTATGAGACAGTTCAAATGACTTATGATCAGAATCTTTTTAAAGAGATCGATCATGATTCACGAAGGTTTTACAGCGTAGAGGATGGCGAAATCATACCCATGAAAGCCTATGATGTTCTGATTGAATGCATTAAAAATTATAATTGTAAGCTGTTCCAGGACGAAGGATACTGGAAGATCGTAAACGATCAGGAGCCGGATTCATACAGGGTTATTTATAACTGGTCGGATTTAAGCGTTAAAAGCGCCAGGGCGCAGAATAACCGGATAGTCGATATTAATCATCTAAAACCTTATGGAACCGACTGGCCTTTAAGCAAGATTGCCCCGGTCAAAAGATTGAGGATCACTTTCAGGAATAAAAACCTTGGGGACAATGAAATTCTAAACGGGGATTTTTCTTCAGGCAATCCGCCTGACAACTGGACAAACTACGGATGGGATTCATTCACAAATCCCGGGGGCTATGCAAAGACGACAGAGACGTCAACGAATTACGATACTAAATACATTGAAAGCGATCCCTTTACACTTTCTGGCGTTTCGGATGAAGATCAGCTTGAAATCTCTTTCGATGCAAAACTGAAATCAATCACATTCAGTACGGGGAATTGGTATCCTAATGTATATGCAGCACTTGTAGATCCTGATGGAGGCGTTTCGTATGGAAGGCAGTATGTTATTTCAATCGAAGATGGGAAATATGAAACATTGCAGCATAATTTTCCTTTAAACGGGTTAAACGGTGATTATAGATTAAGGCTTTACGTTGAACCCCATCCGGCATCCCCGACAAGCGAATTGACATATTACTGGGATAATGCTAAAGGTGTTCACAGGAATACGGCAAACACGACAACAGATTCGGTTTACATTTTTGATAATAACGGAGAAGGTTACAGGGAAGAAGAAATTGAAGTTCTATTCGGTGACAGTTTGCAGAATTCAGACGTAGGGGCTTTAAAAGACGGATCTAACCTGACAGCTTCATGGTGCAGGTATAATAAATCGGAAAGCGAAACGATTATTCATCTTTTAGGACAACAGATTATAAACTATAATCAATCTTTTAAAAACAGTTTCAGCGTTGAAATAATTGACCTTGAAAATATTATAAAATTCGGGAGTGTTCTGCTTTTTAAATCTAAATATTACATATTCAGCAATTTCAAAGAAGATGCTTCTGAAAATAATAAAACAGGTGATTTAATACAGATCAATAATTCGGAAGCATCAGTAACAGAATCAATCCAGGGGCTTACTTCAGTCGACGGTGAAAGTGAAGGAACAGGATCAGGCCAGATAGTACAAGGATCATACTGGCTGCCGACTGCAGAAGGGATTTATACAAATCGGAATGTGGCAGTAGGCATGGCCCCTACCGGGACATATGATCTTGAAATTGCCGGAGATGTGGACATCGGAGGGACATTGTCAGTAGCAATAGATGTAACAGTCGGAGGGACATCGGTTAGCCTTCAGGGGCATACCCATGTGGCAGCAGATGTCACAGATCTGGCGACCTGGATCGAGAATAACATTGGTCTGGGTGAATTACATAATGTTGCTCTCGGGAGTGAAGCGCTGGGTATGCCGTTGACATACGGAGGATCAAGTTGGGCGCCTGCAAGGTTACAATTCGAGTGGATTGATCCCATGTATTCGGCCAGTCCATCAACAAACGATGTGGTTAAATGGAGCGGATCCGCCTGGGTAGTAGGTTCCGTTCCGGCATATTCACATGGCTTCGTTGGCGGGCATACGGATACACCAGGTACATACAGCGGATCTGCAGGATACTTGGTCATGGTGAATAGTACTCCGGATGCGGTCATATTCCAGCCAACAACAGTTTTATATTCATTAAGCCATGACAGCTTTGCGGGTTTTGTGGCTAATGAACATATCAACCATACCAGTGTTTCGATAATAGCGGGTACAGGGTTGACTGGAGGAGGAACTATCGCAGCATCAAGAACATTGAATTGGGCTGCTGATTTAGCAGATCTCGGTGATGTAACCGGAACATCAACCCAATGGTACTTCCTGGGATATAACGGAGCTGGAGCATATACGTTTTATCCGGCACGGCTGGATAAGCTCGGCGATGTTACATATTCGACACCAAGTCAGGATTATGTGGTGAAATATGATTCAGGGAGCGGGTGGATTATAGGATCAGTCCCGGTCGGATCACACGCTCTGACAGATCATTCGGATATTACAATTTCAGGGGCAGCAGAAGGTGATTATTTAAGGAAATCAGCGGGGGATTGGCAGAATTATCCGCTGGCGTCTGTTAAGGGTGAAATAAATTACTGGACATTAACAGGAAGTGATGTTTATTATTCTAATAAGGTTGGAATAGGAACAACTCCCCATACTACCGCATTTTTACATATTCAAGATGTTGGTTTTACATTACCGTCAATAAGTTCAGCAACGAAATTAATAATTGAAGATTCTGACTATGCTTATGTATCTATAATGGCTCCAACAGCAGGAGCATTAAGGTTTGGTGATGCTGCAAGTGAGCAAGCTGGTCAAATTTATTACACTCATTCAAATGATGAAATGAAATTTAAGGCTGGCGGTAGTGATATGGTTTATATAACAACAGTCGGACTTGGCATTAATGGATCACCCTCTTATGCTCTTGATATTTCAGCAGGATACGTACAGGTAGATTCAGGATATGGAATAGGAAATTGGAGCGATGGAGCAAATAAGTCAGCAATTGAATTTGGGGATGGAACTTATGGTACGAATTCA
>JAFGSO010000223.1 GCA_016934605.1 Calditrichota bacterium
GCGGTAAACATTGGAAACTCCCGAATAATAGGATGTTCCAAACAAAAAACGACCATCATCTGAAAAGACAAAATTTGCCGGAGAGCTATACTCAAAATCGAAGATCTGCCGGTAGGAGAAATCACCTTCCTGTAATTTATTCAGATCAAACCACACCAACTGTTGATTTCCATTCACGTGGGTGATGGCTCCGGTAAGCTTGCTGCCATCCGGAGAAATATCCAGATCGTACATGTCTGATCCATAAGGAAAAGCGTAAATTGCCTGCCAGTCATTATAAGGAGGTTCCACGCGAATAAGAGTGGAAATTCCGTTCTCATGACGCACACCCCAGATTGATCTGTCTGCCGGATTGAAAGCCAGTTCACCGGCTCGCAGATCGGTGATCAAGCGAGTGACTTTTCTCGAAGCAATATCTACCATATTCAGATCGCGACGATAATAATTATCGGTGGTGAAAAACAAACGGTCATTCTGTTTATCCAGAACCAGAGAAGTGGTATAATAGGTGAAGGCAGCTTTAATATTGCAGATTTTTCTCTTCTGTCCTGTATCAACATCAATTTCCAAAATGTGCGGCAGTTCGCCGGGAAACTTTACAGCCGTGTAGAGCTTCTGTTTTTCTTCATCATAAAAGCTGCGGGAAACCGAACCCATCGCCTCTTTCGTGATTGGCGTTATTTCCGTTACGGGATTCTGGCGGATTTTTGCTAAATTCTGCTGTTGAAAATCATGTTCAAAAGTGATCCAGTCCTGCCATTCATCCACCAAATTCCTTTGAAAAACCAGTTGGAACTGTTTGGAAAAATAGGCTTTGGAATCATCATTTCTTTTCACCCATTCGATCAATTTTTCCGGTCCGTATTTCTGTGCCAGATAACTGAAGAATCGCGTTCCATAGAGATAGGAATTTGCTCCCACCTGAAAATCGATGGCAGTGCCTTCCGCTTCCAAACCTACCAGATCGTAGATGTGAGTGCCATCCCGCACCATGCTGCGAAAAACCATCTCATCATAAGAACCGAGAGAACGCCCGATCCCGCCTGACATCCAGGTTTCCATGCTCACAGCAATCCCTTCATGATACCAGCGGGGTGCAAATTTCCGAGGAGTCGTGAGATAAGCATAAACAAGAGAAAGCGGATTTTCCGGAACTTGTTGGATTTTTGCTCCAAAGAATTTTCGCCAGAATCGATCTGATCTGGAATTCATATCCATAGCTGTAATATGAGTAAGTTCATGATGCATCAGCAGGCTCATGCGTTCATTGGCCGGAGCTACTTCAAAAACATACAGATAAGGAGACATGCTGATATAAACAAAATTGCATGGTACACTGGAAGCTCCGCCATTTGACCAGTCTGAAAAATCTTCGATGAAAATCGTTGATTCTTCCGAAGGTTCATAATCCCAGAATTTTTGATAGTAATCCCAGGTTCGCAAATAACAGCGCGCCAGATGAGGAATTATATAGGAATGAGCATTGCTGTAATAGATCAGATTCATATCAGCGGTCTGTAAATTGTAAAGTTGCTGTGAATGCAGCATGGAAAATAGTAATATGAACGTCAGAATCAAATACAACAATCTCAGCAAAACATCTCCTTATGATCAAAAAAAAAGGAATCGACAGCGTCGATTCCCATTATTTGCAAAATACTTTAAATGAACTCTCCACCTTTCAGGTAATTCTGAAACTCCTGAGACATGAACACTTTCTGGAAATCCTGAGACATGAACACTTTCTGGAAATCCTGAGACATGAACACTTTCTGGAAATCCTGAGACATGAATATTTTTTGCATGTCTTGAGACATATATGCAATAACACTCTGAAAATCCTGGGAATAAATTTCTCCACCTTTTAAGTAATCCTGAGAAGTTAACTCAATCATATTTTGCATGTCATTAGAATAAGATACGGCGTTCTGAAAATCCTGAGACATGAATTGCTTCTGAAAATCCTGGCTGAAAACAATCTTAAAAGAATCGTTTTTATAAAGATTTTTCAGCGCTTCATCAGATGAAACCAGATTCATATCATTGGAAAATACAATTGCTACTATGATGGGGAAATCAAGCAATACTATTAGTTTTTGTAATTCTTGAATAGCGTAATCCGGCTGAATGTTTTCAAATTCTTGAGCCAGTATACGCTTCTGAAAATCTTCACTTCGCAAAAGAGTATGTACCTTCTCGGGAGATGGATCTGTCATTTTTTCTACCTGAGTGTATAAATTTTGAAAGCACTGAGTATAAAATGAAAATTTCTGCATATCAGCAGAAAGAATGATGAATTTTGTGAATTCATCACTTTGCAGAAATTTGACTACTTCCTTATTTTTCATGGCATTTTGCCACTCGGCACTTTGGGTAAGAGCAACGAAATCTTCATTTTCCGTGAGCAGATCAGATTCATCCATCTGTTCACCCCGGAACTTCTTGGCTTTCTCCACACCACCGATTGTCCCTTTCACGTCATCTGCTTTGTCCAGCGGCCAGAAAAAAGAGAAAAATACTATCACCACTGCAACGATAACAATAATAATTACAATACTCTTTTTCATTTTTTCCTCCTCCCATTATTTGAAGGCAATAATTGCTTTTGTCATACTGCCGTCAATTGTTTTTTAATGGCAGGCAGCCATCTTAATCTGCTCCACTAATTTTCGTAAGTAAATGCAATAAAAGACTTACTACCGTAATTACGAAGTAATCTCTCTTTTTAAAGCGAAATTAATGAAGCAATCCTTTCTCAGGAAAATTTACATATTCTCATTCCTCATAGTATATTGCCAAACAGCACTATGAGTCATTGAAATAGTAACCTATTTCTTCTGTTCGTTCCGAGATTTTTTTGCAATCTGCGCTATTTATATCAGGCAATCCCTAATGTGGAAATAAATGAAAGATACAGTACAGCTGCAGAAGCTAAAAGTGATACAACTATCAACGTATCACTTGCGTCTTTCTTTCTTATAATCGTTCTCATGATTCCTCCTATTTTTTACCATAATATATGCATTTCATGTGCCAACAAAATGGAGATTTATGCAAGACGTTGATACATAATTATATAACGCATTATTCGAGTAAAATAAAATAAAAATACAAAGAAATATTGGGACATATCTGAGACTGCGGTCCCACTTTTGACACAATAATTGAGTCTTTTAGAGAGTAATATTTAGCCTTGGAATTGAATTACGAAAGAATCACACTTTCATTATCTGGGTTAAGTTCAACTGCCTTGCACAGATATTTTTCCTCTTTTGCCACTCTTCCGCATTTGGCACAAACATACTTCGGATTTTTCACCAGTTCTGAATATTCACGGAAATGCTTTTTCAAATAATCCCCTTTCACCATTTTACAGAAATGCTTTTCTTTTTTATCTGTCATAATTTTCTCTATTCAAATCTGTTTTGGAAGATGTGGCAATAGGGCAGGCTGCCTTTCTTCCTATAATAATCCTGATGATAATCTTCTGCTTCATAATATTCGGAAGCTGATTTTAGTTCTGTTGCCACAGCATAGCCTTTTACTTTCAAGATGTTTATCAGTTTCTGAGCCGTCTCTTTCTGCTGAGATGAAGTGTAGAAAATCGCCGAACGGTATTGATGCCCGATGTCCGGTCCCTGCCGATTTATCTGAGTAGGATCGTGAATATTGAAGAAAAGTTTTGCCAGTTCTTCGTAATTCACTTTGCCGGGATCGTAAATAATTTCCACCGTTTCTGTATGACCGGTATCGCCGTGTACCACATCATAATAGCCGGGATTTACCATTTCACCGCCCATAAAACCAACCGAAGTAGAAATCACTCCCGCCAGTTTCTGAAAATGATATTCCACACCCCAGAAGCAGCCTCCGGCAAAATAGGCTTTTTCCTGCTTCGCCATTTCAGATTCAAATTGCAGTGAGATGGAATTCACGCAATGACGGGTATTTTTATCTGTGAAGCCTTCGCCGCTGAAGACGTGTCCCAGATGCGCTCCGCAATTGGCACAGACTATCTCGGTCCGGCGTCCGTCGGTGTCGGGAATTTCTTTTACTTTTCCTTCGATAGCGTCGTCGAAGCTGGGCCAGCCGCAGCCGGAATGGAATTTATCGTCAGATTTAAATAGAGGTTCGCCGCATTTTTTGCATTTGTAGATTCCATCCTCAGCAAAATCGTTATAGATTCCGGTAAAAGGACGTTCCGTTCCTTTCTGCTCGATCACGTATTTTTCCAGATCAGTCAGCTTGTTATATTTATCTTCCGTACTCATAAAACTTACTCCTATCAGCAGGATGAACAGAATCATCATTTTCTGCATTGTACCTTCCTGTTTTTTGGGAGATAAGATAAGGGAAATTTTAATTGATGCTATGAAATTTATAAATACTGTGGGACTTCACGTTCCGAGGAGTTCACATGGTTTTTTTCTTTTGTTCCGAAAGGCAGTAGAGTGAAAGCAGATCAGGGATGATCTGAAGAAACGAATGGTTCAACCGGGACGATTGAACCAACTGGAGTCCTAATCTGTTAATCTGTTACCTTTATTAACTTTGTATCTACTTACAAAGCAAATCTTTGTTTCATCCAAATTATATGAACCTCCAAAAGAATCTGTTATGATCTCATCAAAGGTTCCCATCTCGATATTAAACAGCCTAATAGAGCCAGTTACAGAATCACTAGAATGCAGTATCTGATCACTTTCATTTATATCTACATAATCTACACCAGATTGATCTAACATAGTCATAATTTGACTATCAAATCTATACGCTATCCATTTTGCCGATGGTATCCTGCCATACAATATGTAATTCTGATTCAATTGCATATTATGTGCACCCCAACTTCCTGAATTTGCATCAAGAACTGTGATTTCAGATGTTATGATATTCAAGCTAATAACATTTCCTTGATAGGAATCTCTAACATCCAAGGTACTTTTATTTAAGCTATCAGTTTCTTCAACAAAGTATATACGTTCATTATCAACGGAATATATACATCCTGGAATTCTTAGATCTGTAGAATAGAGTATATAAATTGAAAGGGTTTGAACATCCAAAACGCAGAGTTGATGAACTGAATCGATGGCGGTAATAAAACATGCTGATTCATTATCAGTAGAAAATCTTGGATTGCTTTCTTTGATATTGTCAGTTTCAGTTATGTTAGTCAATGTTTCACTATCTACGTCATACATGAACAAATCTGCTTCATCATTAACAAAACCTGTGAAGATCATTAGATCGCCGTCAGTTGTTACAGAAACAGGAGAATAGCCACTATTTGTACCTTTGACTTCAACATTGCCACAGATTTTCATAACATTGGAATCCTCGATATCTACAATATAAAGAGAATCTCTATTATTAGCAGGATTATGTACTCCATAAACTAATTTATTTTTGTCACTACTGTCCAGTTAGAGTCAGTATGAAATCGTGAAGACGCAGATTATAAGTGGTTAAAATGGCATAAAAATTATTTTTCGATTTGAAATCGTAAATTCATTTTTCACATTGCTCCCTGGAGGTGA
>JAFGSO010000224.1 GCA_016934605.1 Calditrichota bacterium
AATTCAGGCTATACCCGATCTGGTGTATTTTAAAGATGTGAAAGGGAGAAATCTCTTATTCAATAAGGCATTTGAGTCCTTCATCGGTATGGATGCCAGACAAATAGCGGGAAAGAGGGACAGTGAAATTATGCCCGGAAAACTTGCGTTGCAATGTCGTAAAAGCGACCAAGAAGTATTGACTCATAAAAAAACCGTACGTATCGAGGAATACTTTGCACTTCCAGGCGGAGAGCAGCAATATTTTGAGACCATTAAATCTCCTATTTTTGATGAGCAGAAAAAGCTGAACGGGCTGATTGGTATCAGCAGAGATATTAACAACCGGAAGAAAGCAGAGAAGGAGCTGAATTTCAGGCTCGAATATCAGAAACTTCTGTCCAGAATATCAACCAATTTTACCAAGCTCCGCTGGAACAATATTGATGATGAAATTGAAGACGCTATTGAACATGTCTGCAGTTTTTTAAAAGTTGAGTTTGGTGGAATTTACATGTTCAGTGAAGACCAGTCGGTTGTTCGCATCAAATATGAGTGGGCTGATCCTGGTATTGATCTTGAAAAATCACGGTATCTGGAGTGGCATACAGTGCGGTTCCCGGAGATCATGTCAAAAATTTCACTCCATAAAACATTTTATACTTCCTCCCCGGAGGAATTGTCACCCGGACTGGCCTCAGTAAAAAAGGAAAGTGAGATCGATTTTAAAACACTTCTGGTTGAACCGCTTTTCTCGGGCAAGAATAAATTACTCGGGGTACTTGTATTTGTTCAGATCAGCCATGAAAAAAAATGGACAGAAGATGAAATTTCATTTATTCAAATATTTGGTGAAATGGTTATAAATCTCATCGAACGCCAGCAGTCTGAACAACAACTCGGCAATATTCAGGCCATTCTGAAAGCAGCAATAGAACAATCCCCTGCCGGTATTATTATTGCTGATGCGCCGGATGTCAGGATACGTATTGCCAATCAGGCGGCACTTGGCATACGCGGAGAAACTGAAGATTTATTGACGAAAATTCCGATTCAACACCATCCGGAGCGATGGAAAGTATATAAAGAAGATGGTCAGTTATGTAGCGGAGAAGAGTTACCACTATCCAGAGCTATTCTGAACGGCGAAGTCTGCAGTGACGAAGAATATATTATCAGGAGGGAATCCGGGGAGGACCGGTGGGTTTCAGCCAATTCCGCACCAATCCGCAACAGTGAAGGGAAGATCGTGGCTGGTATCGTTGTATTTCCAGATATTACTGAAAGAAAGCGCGCTGAAAGTCTGTTACAGGTTTTGAACTCAGCTTCACTGGCTATGCAAAAGGCGATGACCCGGGAAGAGATTCTTAAGGCTATCGGTAATGAATTTGAACTTCTGCATTTCAATTGTATGATCTTTTTATTAGATGAGAATGAAAAATTTATGAACGCCAGTTTACTTAGCTTTGGTGACACGGCTATTCGCAAGATGGAAAGATTGCTGGGAATGAATCAACAGGAGTTTTCCATTCCAGTCCAAGATCTGGAAATCTACCGTAAGGTGATTGTGCAGCGGGAAACAGTTTTTATCGAGGATCCGGAAAAAGAATTGATCCATTTTTTACCAGGAAAGACAAAAAAACTGACCAGACGCCTGATTGAAATACTGGGACTTACCAGAACAATAGCTGCTCCGCTGATTATATCCGACCGGGTGGTGGGCGCCATTTCTGTTCAGTCAGTGAATCTGATGCCTTCCTATATTCCAGCGATAAATGCCTTTGCTCACCAGATTGCAGCTGCCTGGCATAAAGCAAATCTGATGGAAAGCCTTACCGATAGCATGGCCGAACTCAAGCATACCCAGGAACAGCTGATTCAGGCTCAGAAAATGGAAGCAGTAGGAAAACTTGCCGGAGGAATTGCACACGATTTTAATAACCTGCTTACTGTTATTCAGGGATATTCAGAGATATTGTTGAATCAACTGAATAAATCAGATAAGGCATATTATAACGTCCTGCAGATAGAAAAGGCTGGTCGCAGCGCAGAATCTCTGGTTCGTCAACTTCTGGCATTTGGACGAAAACAGATTATGAATACTAAAATTCTGAATATCAATAACAAACTTCGGGATCTCCAACCGATGCTGGAAAGATTGATCGGAGAATCCGTGGAACTCATTATTCTGCCAGCCTCTGAAATTGGCAATGTGAAAGTTGATCCGAATCAGCTGGAACAGGTGATTATGAATCTGGTGGTAAATGCCAAAGATGCGATGCCTGATGGGGGTACTATTATAATCGAGACAATGAATGTAACACTTCCTGATGAATATGCCAAACAAATGTACACCGAAATTTATCCGGGAAGATACGTACTGATGACCATCTCAGACAACGGATGCGGTATGGATGAGGACACACAGAGTCAGATTTTTGAACCTTTCTTTACTACGAAAGTCAAAGGTAAGGGAACCGGTCTCGGATTATCGACGGTTTATGGAATCATCAAACAGAGCGGCGGATATATTGTGGTTAAATCGCAGCCAAATCAAGGCTCAACATTCAGAATATATTTGCCCAGAGTGGATACGATAAAGGGAAAAGGATTCGTTGATGTCAGCCGGAAATCAGATAAAGAACGGGGATATGAAACTATCCTGCTGGTTGAAGATGAAAAGGATGTTCGTTCGATAATAGCTGATACGCTTCGAACGAGAGGATACCGGGTACTGGAAGCCCCTAACGGAGAAGTTGCCATTGAGATGTGTAAACAGAATATTAACAGTATTGATCTGATTCTTACTGATGTGGTGATGCCGAAAATCGATGGTGTTGTAATGGTGAGCCGCATTCAGAGCCTACAACCTGATATCAAAGTGATCTATATGTCAGGATATACGGATGAAGAAATTATTCAGCATGGTATTCTCAGAGAGGGAGTTCACTTCCTGCAGAAGCCCTTTGTACCCGCATTTCTGCTTCATAAGGTTCGTGATGTCCTGGATGAATATGAAGAATAATAACCGGGAAGATAATAGTTTTAGTTCAGTTATCCTGATATAGCCCCATAAAGTTTTCCAGATTATCAAGTGTCCGGGACTCTACATCAAGAAATTTTGAACCGAAACCGGTATAGGCGGAATCAGGATCGTCCTGAATCCACACAATTTTGGTTTTTATCTGCGGGCGTATCGGTTTCCTGTCTCTGCCCTGTATATCTTCAAATATTATTTCATCTCCTGTTTTCAAACTGACATCCCTGACGGATCGGATAATAAAAAAAATTCCATCTATGCTCATATTTAATACCTGCACCACCACCGGATTTTTCTGCGAATTCGGAATTGTAATTCTGCCCATTACCTGCTGATCCATTGTGAAAAGAATACGTCCGGTCTGACGGCGTTCTCTAACCTGTTCCTTCATAATTCTCCCTGATATTTGAAAAAGAGATTTAAAAATCGGATCCAGAAGCTGAAACTAAAATTAATTCTATTTTAAGATCTTATCAAGAGATTTCAATTATATAAAGACTTTCTTTTATGGATTCATTATTGAATATCAACATCGACTGAAACAACACTTTCATTAATAAATGGTTGTTTAAAAAAGAATATCGAGAAGATTAAAAAATAGAACAAAAAATAATTAAAGAAACCGGTTGCACGGTTCGACAATGAAATCTTACAGAACCATAACTTAAGGTTCCCATAGATATGAGTCAATCAGGAAAATAACCGCATTTTATGAAAGAGGCATACAATTTGTAACGGAATAGATGTCTGCAGAAATTGTCAAGATAAAAAAGGGCAGGTAGCAATATCATTATATACAGCTAATTTTAACTCTGTTTGAGTACAACAAACTGAATAAATCGATTAAAGCGTAAATAATTTGCACAAAAACAGGAGAAAATTCCATGATAAACGGAACAGGTGGAATGGTTAAATTTGTGCTCTCAATATTATTTTTTCCAATTTTTTTTCAACAGGCATTTCTTGAATTCGCCTGGGGCACCGCTGATGCCTTCTGGATGATGGTGGCCAAAAGACTATTTCTGTTACTCCCGGTATCAGCAATCATTCTTGGTTGCTGGGTAACCATTGCCTGTCTGCTAACGGTGGTGATCCGGCAAAATCGTCAACAGTTTCTTATCGCGCTATTTATTACCTGGTGGGATATGGGTAAGGCCATCGTATCGTTCTGGGGAGGAATTTTTAAGTTTATCTTTCATTTCCTGGTCGCTTTACTGGGATTTTTGAAGATTGTGGTTTTGGGGCTATGGACAATAATTCAGGAGATATTGTTTATGCCGTTCCGGCTGATCAGAAATGTCGGAAAAAATGTGGTGAGTTCCTCAGTCCCATGGATAGCCGTTTTTCTGACCGTATTCTGGTGCCTGGTGGAGGCAGTTATTTTCACCTATGTGACTACGCCGCTGGTAGTTGACACTTTCTCAAATATTACCGGTGAACAGTTATCGGTTAGTTTCGTGCGAATTCCGCTTTTTATTTTTCTGCTGTTCATAGTGCTGGGAAGTTATGCGGTACTCTCAACAATGGTGGAAGTAGTGAAAAAGAAAAATATATCTGCCATTGCAGGTATCGCTGTCATTGAAATCGTCACACTTTTTGTTGAAGTGGTTTTTCTGTACAGAGAATTTGTTGATTCACTGGTGCCCTGGTTTGCCCAATACTCGGAGAATTTTGAGCTTGGAATATTCTGGACACTGGCCATTTCAATTTTTGTATGGTTTGGGATACGGAGCCTTTCCTGGTTTCTTTTTGCTTCTCATGGCACACCAACTCTTATGGCTATCATCCAGGGCAAGGGGGTTAAAGTGATAGGAATGAATGGCACTGAAAAAAAACGAATTCTAAGTCTATCCTCGGAATTTATGAAACAGATCAAGGAAGATACTGAATGGATGCAGGAGAAGGGTGACGAGCTGCTGGCGGCATTCATGCTGCCGCCTCTTCAGGTGGTTGCTTCGGCTATCAATTTCTTGACTCTGCTGATCACTTCTAAGCACCTGTTCGAACTTCCTTTCAAAACAATGGATGATATCAAGAAATCGACTGTTCTCATCGACACACTTTCAGCAAAAAGCAGAAAATTAAAAAGTGCATAAGACATGGGAGAATAATTATGGTTCGATATATTATGATTGGTGTTTTCTGCCTAAGCCTGATATTGACCTTTTCCTCATGCGACTGGGTGAGCGGTGAGGGAACGGTGAAACCAAGACTATCCATGTTTGTGGGTCTCGATATCAGCGGTTCATATCTGAAAAGTCCCTATTTCGATGATTCCATGGATTTCCTGGCGTATTACCTTTATGCTCATCTGAACGGTCTGGGAGGTCTGGAAGTGCCGAATGTTCTTTTTGTGAGTTCTATTGGCGGAGCTCAGGTTGATGAACCCAAAACATTTTTTCCCATACAGACCTTTGAAAACAAATCGGTGCAGGAAATTCGAGCCAAACTGAGGGAAATATTTCCCAAAAATATTTCCAATCCTTATACCGATTATAATGCTTTTTTTGAACAAATTGCTTTAACCATTCGGAATAAAAATCTGGTATTACGTCCCATTTCAGTGGTTATGATCAGTGATGGGATTCCCGATGTAAAGCAGGAAGGGAAGAACGATTTCCGGAGTATTGTTGTGAAACCGCTTGAACAACTG
>JAFGSO010000018.1 GCA_016934605.1 Calditrichota bacterium
GTATACAAATTTTGCTTAATAATACTCATGAATACATTTAAGTGCGGGATCATCTGTACTTTCGGGACAGGTTTTAAAATTTATTATTTGAAATTTAGAATTTCATTGGAATCACGCCGATAGGCCAGTCTGGCAGCCTGACAGGCGGATTTGGTACCTGGAATACGTTTTTCTGAATGTTTAGTTTGCAATATTTTGTTCATAAAATTCATTTTTTTTCTTAAATAGTGCGTTCTTCACCGTGGTCTCGGTGCCTGGCACCTGAATAGCCACAGAGCACACAAAGAGCACAGAGAAAGATAAATGCATTGTATATCCCTGTTATAGTTTGTGAATTAATCTGGCGAAAATGAAACAGTATCCGCAATCAAATGTTTTTGCCGTTATAATTTTTTTGTATATTTCAATTATGAAAACCAGGCGCGGTTATTTCTCAAATTAAACATAAAAATAATTAAAACTATTATTTCAGAAATAAGGAAGCGGAACAGACAAATGAAAATATTTACCGTTAATTTCAGAGTCCGAAGTTACGAATGCGATTCATACGGGCATGTCAATAATGCCACCTATCTGAATTATCTTGAATTCGCCAGGATGTCCGCACTTTTTGAGAAAGGTTTCTCGCTGGACAGCATGAAGAAAAACGGATATTTAGTAGTGATCAGAAGAATTGAAATCGATTACAAATTTCCGCTATATATGAATGATGAAGTCTTTATAAAAACCTTTGCCAGTGAGGCCAGAAAGACCAGCGGAACCTTCACACAGCAGATTTTCAGGGCGGAAAACAACCAGCTTGCAGCGGAGGCCCGGGTAACCTGGGTATTTATTGACCAAGGGGGTCAACCAATTTCAATTCCAGCGGAAATCCAGGAAGCTTTTGAAATCGGGAGTCCCTGATGGCCTATACTTCGCGAACACATCGCCTGGCTGTGAATTCCTATATTCTAAAGGGAGATGTATTTCTTCTCCTGAAACGGGTTTCAGAACCTCGCATCTGGACGCCTCCGGGCGGACGGCTGGAGAAAGATGAAAACCCGCTGGAGGGGCTTAAAAGAGAAGTCCTGGAAGAAACCAGCCTGTCTATTGACATTCTGATGCCGGCAAATATCTGGTTCGGAAAATGGCAGGAAATACCGCTGCTGTCAATCGATTTTCTTACTGTTTACCGCTCCGGAAATGTGCGTCTTTCTGAAGAACATTCTGAGTACTGCTGGGTAACATTGGAAGAAATGCAGTGCAGGGAGCTGATTCCCCGGCATTCAGATATGGGGTTTGAGCTGAAGAATTTCGTGCATGCCTTGAAATTGAAACAATTCTTCGATTTAGAAGGTAAGGTTTTATAAAATGCACTTTGATACGTTAGAAAAATTCATTTTATTTGTTAGTTTAATTCAGTCACATGGAGTTTTCCGGTAATGGCAGAGAGAATTACCCCGCGCAGTGAAGATTTTGGCCGATGGTATACCGATCTGGTGATTCAGGGTCAGCTGGCAGACTACTCTCCCGTTAAAGGCTGCATGGTTATCAGACCAAACGGTTATGCTATCTGGGAGCGCATGCAGCAGGTCCTGGATAACATGTTTAAAGAAACCGGTCATGTTAATGCCTATTTCCCATTATTTATTCCGGAAAGTTTCATGAAGAAGGAAGCAGAACATGTGGAAGGTTTTGCTCCCGAATGCGCCATTGTCACACATGGCGGCGGAGAAAAACTGGAGGAACCGCTTTATGTGAGGCCAACTTCCGAGACCATTATCTGGAGCATGTATAAAAAATGGATCATGTCCTACCGGGATCTTCCCATACTGATTAATCAGTGGGCTAACGTGGTAAGATGGGAAATGCGTACCCGGTTATTTTTGCGAACTACCGAGTTTTTATGGCAGGAGGGTCATACGGCTCACAGCACGTTTGAGGAAGCTGAAGAAGAAACCTTAAAAATACTGGAAATTTACCGAAAATTTGCTGAAGAATATATGGCTATGCCGGTTATCGTGGGACGAAAAAGTGAGGCTGAAAAATTCGCCGGAGCCAAACATACCTATAGTATTGAAGCGCTGATGCAGGATGGCAAAGCTCTCCAGGCAGGAACATCGCACAACCTGGGACAAAATTTCGCCAGGGCTTTCGATGTCACTTTTCAGGATAAAGATGGTTCCGTCAAACACGTATATGCAACCAGCTGGGGAGTGAGCACCCGGCTTATCGGTGCATTATTACTGACCCACGGTGACGATAGCGGCGTGGTCATACCGCCGCGTCTGGCCCAGACCCAAATTGTGGTGATTCCCATCTGGCAGGAAGCGACCCGGCAGCCGGTGTTTGATTTTACCAACCGTGTTTTCCGCCAGTTGCAGGACCATTTCTCAGTTAAACTGGATGACCGGGATCAGTATAAACCGGGATATAAATTTACCGAATGGGAAATGGTAGGGGTTCCGTTGCGGATCGAAATCGGTCCGCGGGATGTGGAAAACAACCAAGTCATGGTAGTCCGCCGGGATAATCGCTCGAAAACACCCGTCGGAATTGATGAACTGGTTACTCGCATTGAACAGATATTAACAGTCATGCAGCAGGAGATGTACCAGAGGGCGCTCGATTTTCAAAAAGCCAATACCCATCGATCCGATAATTACCAGGAATTCAAACGTATTCTTGAAGAAAAAGGAGGATTCATTGAAGCCCACTGGTGCGGATCGGCTGAATGTGAAGAAAAAATAAAGGATGAAACCAAAGCAACTATTCGCACTATCCCCTTCCAGCGAGAAATAGAAGCAGGGAATTGCCTGATCTGCGGCAAGGATTCTGATGATGGACGGGTGATTTTTGCCAAAGCATATTAAAACAGGATAAAATCATGTATTACCAAAGTGGTTTTGGAATGATGACACCGGCAGTTAAAAATCTACTGCTGGCCAACATTGCTATTTTTATACTTCAGATACTTGCACCGGGACTTAATAATTTCCTTATCGGTTATTTCGGTCTGGTTCCTGCACTGGCGCTGGAGCATTTTTTTATCTGGCAATTCGTCTCCTATATGTTCCTTCATGGCGGACTCGGACACATATTTTTCAACATGTTTGCGCTCTGGATGTTCGGAGTAGAGCTGGAGCGAAACTGGGGTACCCGGGAATTTCTAAAATTTTATTTTCTCACCGGTATCGCAGCCGGACTTTCGACCTCTCTTTTCAGCTGGGGTTCCATGATTCCCACCATTGGAGCTTCCGGAGCCATCTATGGCATCCTGGCCGCTTATGCACTCTTCTTTCCGGACCGTTATGTTTATCTATATCTGCTTTTTCCCATAAAAATGAAATATCTGGCAATAATTTTGGGAGCGCTGGAATTTATTTCTGCATATAACCAGCATCAGAGCGGCATTGCCCATGTTGCTCATCTGGGAGGAATGGTTGTTGGATATTTTTATCTACGCTATAAATATCGCCATTGGGGAATCGGGAAAGATTTTTTTAAGGATCTGTTCAAGAGGAAATAGGTCAATTTCCTATAACAGCGATAACAGTTGTATTACTGGCCCATAAAGCCTTTTAATAATTCCTTCATATTCCCACTGTTTAATATTTCTATATGCATTTTATTTCACTTGTTGAATAATTCAATAGTTAGCGTTAAATTATTCAACACTCGCATCATATTGATTTTTATATATTTATAAGATTTTAGTAAAATCCTTCAGATATACTGTAAATTTATTCAACGTTTGCACTTTTTAGCACCCGGTTATTTCCTACCAATAATATATCATTAAGTTTAATATTAACAACAACTAACTAGAAACATAATTTTTATTGGCACGGGAATTGAATGCTTATTTAATGAACAAATTAACTATTAACCAAATGAAGGAGTTCAAAAATGGTTGTTTTATTTGTCGTTCTTACCATCATTCTTTTCGTGTCAATTGATTATTTCATCCAGCGGAAGAAGAAAATCGGACTGGAATCCCAGCCTCATCCGGGAACCGTCTCGCTGTCCCGAGTACTTTCTCTGCTCCCGCGTGGCGTATTTATTCAGCCGTCCTTTACCTGGAGTAAATTGTTGGACAGTGGTAATCTGGCCCTGGGCATTCAGCCAATCCTGATGGGCCTTATCGGTGAACCCGATGAAATCGAATTACTCCATAACGGTGAAGAAGTTGGTAAAAATCAATCGCTGATGAAAATCCACAAAGGAGACAAAGTGCTCACCGTATCCTCCCCTGTGAAAGGAACCATCACCGCTATTAATCAGCAGATTCTGGACGATCCCACGTTCGAAAACCTCAGTCAGAACTGGGTTTACAGCATAAGACCGGAAAATGTTTCTCAGGAGGTCTCTTCCTGGATGGTTGCTGAGAAAGCACAGACCTGGTTGAATGAAAAATTCAACAGTATCAGGAATTTCTTTCAGGAATCAGCTCCCCAGACTGCAATGGGCGTTACCATGGCTGATGGTGGAGATCTGCCCTTCGGTGTCCTCTCTCAATTTGACGAAGATGTCTGGAAAAAATTTGAGAATGAGGTTATAGGCAGCAAGAAATAAATGATTTTGAGGTTTTACTTGCAGTACTTTTTCACTGTACAGGAGGTATGATGAGTTTCGGTTTTCTTATTGACACAACTCTTTGCGTGGGATGTGAAGCATGCATGGTTGCCTGCGATGAAAGAAATAAGCTTTCTGAAGAAGATGAGAGCTATGAATTATCAGTAAACAATTATACAGTTGTCAAAAACAAAACAATATCCGATCAGGATATCTATTACCGACAGATGTGTATGCACTGCGAGGATCCGACCTGTGTATCCGTTTGTCCGGTAGCCGCATTCGAAAAAACACCGGAAGGACCGGTTATTTATCATGGCGATCGCTGTATGGGCTGCCGGTATTGTATTATGGCCTGTCCGTTTGATGTTCCGAAGTTTGAGTGGAATAAGGCTCTGCCGCTGGTCAGAAAATGTGATATGTGTTACGACCGGATTAAAGCAGGTGGAATCCCTGCCTGTGCGGAAGCCTGTCCAACAGAAGCTACTCTTTTTGGAGACAGGGATGAATTAATAGAAATTGCCCGGCAACGAATTCGGGATAATAAAGATCAGTATTATCCCTACATTTACGGTCTTGAAGAAGCCGGTGGAACTTCTGTACTGATTATTTCCTCAGTTTCGTTAGCCGAGCTGGGATTCAAGATGAAGAATTTCCAGGCAGCCTTCCCTAAACTTACCTGGGAAGTCATGAAAGAAATCCCTAATGTGGTCACATTCGGCGGAGTTTTTCTGTACGGGCTGTGGTGGATCATCAATCGGCGGATCAAGTTACAGGAAATACCTGCAAATGGTGACGAAATACCGGAAAAGGAGGAAAAGTAATGTCTGCATACAGCCTTGTTTCCAGAGTTCGTTCCGAACTGACTTTCTGGAAAATTGTATTCTTTATTATAATTGCACTCGGTCTTTATTCGACCTATGTCCGTTTTTTCCATGGGCTGGGCGCAGCAACCAATCTGTCCGATGATTTCCCCTGGGGTTTATGGATCGGCTTCGATGTACTTTGCGGAGTCGGCCTGGCAGCAGGCGGATTCACCATTGCAGCTGTTGTTTATATATTCAATATAAAAAGATTCAAAACAATTGTTCGCCCGGCTATTTTAACAGCCTTCCTGGGATACCTGATAGTTATTATCGCCATCCTGTTCGATCTTGGAAGACCTTACCGAATCTGGCATCCCATCATTATGTGGAATCCCCACTCGGTGATGTTTGAAGTGGGCTGGTGCGTCATGCTTTATACAACTGTTCTGGCACTTGAATTCAGTCCCGTGGTTTTTGAAAAATTAAGATGGTCCAAGCCTTTAAAAATTATTAAAAATTTTCTTATTCCCCTGGTAATTCTGGGTGTGCTTTTTTCCACTCTTCATCAATCATCGCTTGGTTCACTCTATCTGGTTGTACCCGAAAAACTCTATCCGCTCTGGTATTCTCCTTTGTTGCCGGTTCTCTTTTTCATCTCGGCAATTGCGGTGGGATTTGCCATGGTTATATTCGAATCTTATCTGAGTTCCCGGGCTTTCGGAAAAAATTTGGAGAGACCGATTCTCTCGGAGTTAGCCAGAATTGTGGTTTTTGTTCTAACGCTTTATCTTGTTCTGAAATTAATGGATTTCGCCAGGCGCGATATGTGGCATTATATGTTTATAAACCGTACTGAAACATATTTCTTCTGGGCGGAAATGTTGCTGGGGATAATTGTTCCCATGATTATGCTAGCCACACCTGCCGTGAGGCGAAATCAGAAGGCACTGTTTAGCGGCGTATTACTGGTTATTATCGGATTTGTCATGAACAGGCTCAACGTCGCAATAACCGGAATGGAATCCTACGCCGCAGCAGATTATTTTCCTTCGTGGATGGAAATAAGTGTTACCATGATGGTAGTAGCTCTTGGTTTTGCAGCATTCCGAATGGCGGTTAAACATCTGCCCATCTTTGAACGGGAAAAACCTGCAGCAATTCCTTTTACAAAACCTGTAAAAGTAAAATTCATGACCGAGAGCGATAAAACCGAGAAAATCCTAAATTAATGGAATCCTTATGGATCCTTATAATGAAAAAAATCAATCAGCATTAAAATGTATCTGGATGACGGCCGGTGTGGTCAACTATAAATTATGCGATCAGAATTTTGAATGCGATAAATGCGAGTTCAACCGCGTTATGCAAGGGGTCATGCCGTCATTACAGCAACATCCATACAAACACAGTGGAATGGATAATAATCCCCTGATGCTCCAATACCTTGGCACAATACTGGAAAACTGCAAAATTCATCTGGATCGTTATTATCATTCTACCCATTTCTGGTTTAAGATTGAAGATTCAGATACAGCTCAGGTTGGCATAGATCCGCTGAGTTTACGAACAGTTTTTCCTGTTGAAAAAATAATCCTCCCTGATGCCGGAGAACACTTCCAGGAAGGTCAACTGATCGCCTGGATCGTCCGAAAGGACAATACCATTCCGCTCCATACACCTGTGAAAGGGGAAATTACTGAGGTAAATCCGGTATTTCTGGTGAAGGGGTGGGAAGCTGTCCAGAAAGAGGGAAATTATCTTTTCAAGATGCAAAATCCGTCAATGGCAAATGATATCAAGAGACTGTGCGGACCAATTGGTTCCATGGATAGTCATCAGGCAAAGATATCTGTTCTGAAATCATTTCTACTGAAAACTATCAGGCAGAATCAGCCAGAAGAGGAAATGGGTGTTACGATGGGTGATGGCGGTACATATGAAAAAGATCTGGAAAATATTATGGGAAAAAAGCTCTACCGGGAGCTTATCCAGGTATTATTTTATAAAAATTCCAAATGAAGAATGAGAAAGACCCGTTTTGTCTTGACACATATAATTTCTTCATATTAATTTGAGACAAATTTATTGAAATTGAAAAATCTGTTTTCATAAGAATCAGGAGAAAGATATGTGGCAAGGCCGAGTAAAACTGATCATCGGAGTTTGGTTAATCATTTCAGGGCTGGTTTTATCTTTACAGAGTCCCTGGAATCTGCTGATTACCGGATTTATTATAGCCATCTGTTGCTTCAAATCCTATAAATTATGGGAGGCAAGCGTCACCGGCATACTGGGACTCTGGTTATTTATTTCCGGACTTAGCACTCTCCTCATGGGAGGCCATGCATTGGTTTCCTCCTGGAATTTTCTTATTACCGGTCTGCTGATAGCTATTATCGGCATCCGGCTGCTGGTAAAACCCCCCTCAGAACCTGAAACACCCAAGTTATAAATTCAAAACTCCTTGAAACACTATTTTTATGGGGTTTTCCACTTTTCAGAAATAACCTTTGCCGGTCATTCTTCACATTCTATACCCAGGATACCCTGACATGATTTACAAAATCGTGAGAATTTTAAATCTATATTTTCTACATAGGTTGACGAGTTCATGACACACTCAAAATCAGAGCAGTGAATGAGACCCATGGTATGGCCCAGCTCGTGCAAAATTTCCTTCAGGACACGCTCGTATAAAAGATTCGAATCTGCTGGTAGACCATAGAACTGGTTTTTCAGACGATAGGTTGATACCAGGGCAACCCGACCCCCCAGCTGTGCTTCACCAAACAGGAATGTCAGAATTGGGATGTAAATATCCGCATCTGTTATGCCTATTATTTTATCTCCATCGGCTGGAAGATGTTTAATCAATTGCGCCATTATAAGGGTTGAATGGTATTGATTGCGTTCTTTTGAATAAAACAGGTTCAAGTTCATTGGAATATCAATCAATTCGAACGAATAATTGACACAATGGTTCAGATCGCGGGGCAGGTTCCGCCAGAAGGGAGGAAAATGAGCATTAATAAATGCCATATATATTTTTTGATTCACTTATCTTTTCAAACCGTATTTTTTTATTTTGTTGTATAAAGTTACCCGGTCGATCCCGAGCAGTGCTGCGGCTCTTGTTACGTTGCCACCGGCTTCCTCCAGGATTTTTTTGATATGCTCTTTTTCCAGATCATCCAGTTTAATGAGATTCTCAGAAGCATGTCCGTCCCCATTCAGATGAAGTGGCAGATCTGCTTCAGTAATCTCTGACTTTTTTCCGACAACCATCGCCCGCTCAACCGCATTTTCCAGTTCCCGCACATTGCCAGGCCAGGAATAACCGAGAAGCATTTCCTGGGCGGTGGGAGATATTTTTTTCTCCGGCTTGCCCATCGATCTGGCATATTTTTTAACAAAATAGTTTGTCAACGGCATAATATCCGATTTTCTTTCCCGAAGAGGTGGTATGAAAATGGAAAAAACATTAATCCGATAATACAGGTCTTCTCTGAATTTTTCCTCTTCTACCAGTTTTTCAAGATTTTTGTTCGTCGCACAGATCAGGCGAAAATCTACCTGGATCTCTTCATTCCCACCGACCCGGGTGAACCTTTTATTTTCAATGACTCTTAGCAGGTCCACCTGCATCTTTGCAGTAATATCCCCGACTTCATCCAGAAAGAGTGTACCACCGTTTGCCAGTTCAATCTTGCCTTTACGGCGATACTGGGCACCGGTAAAAGCTCCTTTCTCATGTCCAAACAGTTCGCTTTCCAGTAAGGTTTCTGTTATAGCACCGCAGTTTACTGCAACAATGGGAAAATACCGTCGTTTACTCCGGCTGTGAATGGCCCGGGCAACCAGCTCTTTTCCGGTACCACTCTCTCCCCGGATCAATACTGTGGAGTCGGTCTCTGCCACCGTATCAACCAATTCAAAGACTCTTTTCATTCCATCGCTTTCACCAATAATTTCATCCGCACCGGAAAGTTCACTGATTTTTTCCTTCAACTGAATATTTTCATCTGCGAGATCTTTCTGTTTGAGGGCATTCCGGACTAAACGGGTCAGGTCGTCGGGATCGAACGGTTTGGTTACATAATCGAATGCTCCCAGTTTCAGTGCCTCCACTGCAGTCTCAACAGATGCATAGGCAGTCATAATGATAATGACCACATCGGAATCTATCTCCTTGATACGTTTCTGCAAGGTGATACCATCCATTCCGGGCATTTTAATATCGAGCAGAATCAGGTCGTACGGGCCTCCATGCATTTTCTGCAACGCATCCTCGCCCGATTCAGCAGTTTCTACCCTGAAACCATCCTCCAGAAACCATTCACTCAGAGAAGTTCTTACCGACAATTCATCGTCAACTATCAGTATTTTACTGGTTTTCATGATTTAAATTCCTTTGACTCATGTATGGACATTTTTTTACGCGCAGCCGGCAATTTAATAATAAAAGTTGTTCCCTGGTTCGGTTCAGATTCTACCCAAATCTTGCCATGATGGCGCTGAATTATGCCATACACCACCGGTAATCCCAAACCGACACCTTTTTTCTCTTTCTTTGTGGTAAAAAATGGCTCGAAAATTTTGTCACGTATTTCCTCAGGTATTCCTACACCCGTATCACTTACTTTAATCAGTACATTTTCCGGATCTTTCTCCGAACTTTCTGCCGAGATCATTAATTTACCTCCCTGGGGCATCGCTTCTACAGCATTAACCAGCAATGCAATCAATGCCTGAAGAAACTGATCCGGATCGCATTTGATAAAATCTTCTTCCAGTTCAATCTTTTTCTCTGCCTGAATCCCGGAGAGTTCCATATGATGTCGGGTCAGTTCAATTGCTTTCTGTACAATTTCATCCAGGGAGGTCTCCTTTATATCTGCACCCTGACCACGGGCGAAAGCCAGAAGATTTCGCACAATATTACCACATCTCATGGCTTCTGATCTGACCAGTTCAAGTTCATTGATTATTTTTTTCTGTTCCCCGGACTCGGGAAAATGATTTCGCACTTTTCTTTCCAGTAATTTGGAATAATTTACGATACCAGCGAGGGGATTATTGAGCTCGTGGGCCACAGAAGCCGCCATCTTTCCCAGCGATGCCATTTTTTCCACCTGCAACATCCCTTTATGCATTTCTTCCAGCTCCTGAGTTTTCTGTTTCACTCTGCTGGAAAGTTTGTTGGACCACTCTTTCAGTTCGTTATAGGCATTCCTCAAATTTGTAGCCATATTATTGAATGAAGAGGCGAGCATACCATATTCATCTTCCCGTGCCATATCGATCCGATGATCCAGGTCTCCGGCCGCCAGTCTTAAAGTACCACTACGCAACTGATTTATGGGACGATAAATAATGTAATAGACCAGAATGGCAAAAAGAATCATTGCCAGAATGATAATCCCTCCTGATACCGTATATACAGTATTGCGGGTTTGTGCCAGCGCTTCGTCCAGTTCGTCCAGCGACATCTGGACATCCAGAACTCCCAGGATTGTCTGATCTTCGTGGTGGGCATGACAGGCATTATTCCAGCATTCCGGGGCATTCCGGATAGGATTGATTAAACCCATGATGCGCCGGCCTTCCGTGGTTCTGTAAATACGGGTTTTTTTCTGCATGGACAGGGATTCTATCGGTTTATATGCGGCGTGACAGGCGTAGCATGCTTCCGCTTTCATATCCACAATTTTGCCGATTTCAGCCTCTCGTGTTGAAAATTTGATCTCTCCGCGTTTATTATAAATCCGGATGCTTTCAATCCCCGGTTCGTCCCCTATGATGAGAATGGTATGATATAATTCTTCCCTTTCATTCATGAGCATAAGCCGGTAAAGAGACTTTTTGACGAGATCACTCGCCCGGTAAGCGCCCTGGCCAACTGTTTTCTCATAGATTCTGGTCTGCATACTGGAATAAATCATGCTGTGAAGTCCGAATAAGAGAAGTAACAATAACAGCAAAAGCGCAAAGAGTTTAAAACTAACCGAGTTAAAAACGGTTTTCAGATGTTTACGTGTTCTTTTGACCATTTTACCTTAATAAATTTATTTTATTAAAATTATGGTATAACAATTATTTTCACAAGAAAATTATCTTAAATTATGGAAATTTAGGTGAGCAAAAATCAGGCATATGGGTTATGGGTAATGGAAAATGGGTAAACAAGATACAAGAAAACAAGATACAAGAATACAAGAAAATAAGAAGAAAATACAAAGTACAAAATACAGTTGGCAGTTGGCAGTTGGCAGTCTGCA
>JAFGSO010000225.1 GCA_016934605.1 Calditrichota bacterium
GGATTCGGATTTATTGAAATCGGAACAGTTACTCCCAGGGCCCAACCGGGCAATCCCAAACCGCGGATTTTCCGGCTGGTGGAGGAAGAGGCGCTGATTAACCGGATGGGATTTAATAACCAGGGTGCCGATGAGATTGCCGCAAGACTGAAGAGTCGTTCCCCGGACGTTATAATCGGGGGAAATATCGGCAAGAATAGAAATACACCGAACGAGCATGCAGTTGATGACTATCTGCTCTGTTTCGAAAAATTATATGATGTAGTGGATTTTTTTATTGTTAATGTCAGTTCTCCCAATACTCCGCATCTGCGGGAACTGCAGGAGAGGGAGCCGTTGAAGCGTATAATGGCAAGCTTGATGGAAAGAAGTGCCGGTAAAAAACCGATATTGCTAAAAATTGCCCCGGATTTGAACAATGAACAACTGGATGATATCATCGATATCATCCAGGAGACCGGAATAAACGGTATTGTTGCAACCAATACTACCATATCCAGAGACGGACTGCACACTCCGGAAGAAAAGGTGAGAATGCTGGGAGAAGGCGGCTTAAGTGGGAAGCCGCTTAAAGCACGGGCTACAGAGGTTATTAAATACCTCCGGGAAAGACTGGATCCGGATTTTCCGATTATCGGTGCAGGTGGGATTCATTCCCCCGGGGATGCTATCGAAAAATTGAAGGCGGGGGCCAACCTGGTTGAATTATATACCGGCTTTATTTATGAAGGACCCGGTTTGTTGAAAAAGATCAAAAAAACTCTTTTGAAAAATACAAATTTATATTAAATCCTGCCGACGCGAAAATTACCCTTGGGTCAAAGTTTATCTTTCTTTCCGTGGTATTTGTTACGCTTATCATGGTAACAATGACCTATATTTTTACCATCCGTGAATTTCGTTTGAAAAGAGAAGCGGTGGAAGCTCAGATGAGAAGAATTGCGGAAAATATTGCCACCATGCAGTTGCTGGACCGACAGGACTGGACGGTCTATCGGAACGATATCAAGCAGCTCATGGAATTCAATGAAAATATTGTATATGTTGCTGTTTATGACGATCGGAATCTGTTGCGTGCCTGCGCATTGAATTCGGAGCGAATTGAAAATCCCGGTGGAAACATCCCGCGCTGGATGGAAGCAGAGATAGTTAAAAAACCGGACAGCGGTGCGATAGCCAGGAAAAGCCGTGAAGATCTCAAAACACGCCAGGTGAAGATCCAAACGGGTAACCGGATCCCGGGAAATGTTCATGCGGGATTTCCACTCATTCAGATAAACGTCGAAATGCAACATGCGATTTGGCTGAATATTGGACTGGCCATTTTTTTCTTTATTATTCCTGACAGGCGCATCCGTATTCATGAGTGGTAAACTTACCGGACCTCTGGAACTGTTGAGTTCAGCCATAAACAGGGTTGCCGGGGAGATCCGGATCAGAAAATAGAAATTGTAACAACCGATGAGACTGGAGAGCTGAGCGGAAACTTCAACAGGAAATCTCTCCGGTTTTCGCCACCGATACCCTCTGCAAATTAACACAGACATCAGTGTCACTTATCAGGTCGATGGTAAACAAATGGACTGGATTCTTGCAGATGACAGCCATCTTGTCACGGTTCTTCTTCGACCCGGTTACAACAAATTTTTACTGAAGGTAGTTCGAACATATGGTGAGCGGGGATATTTTTCACCGAATAACAGATGAGAATGGAGACGGTTTTTCAGATAGTACATTTCACAATTATCAGGGCATTCAAAATTTTCTGATCAGTGGGATAATTCAGAAAGATTTTCACTTGGCTCAGCCAGATTTGTTTTTAGGGTTCGTCAACATGGATAAGCAGATTGAGCATTTCACGACACTGTTCATTATCCGGATTTAACTCAAGCGCTTTTTTATAATTTTCCACAGCCTGCTCAAAGGAACCGGTATTGTGATAGCATAATCCCAACCGATAAAATACCTCGGCGTTTTCGGATGAAATTTCTGAGAGGCGGCTTAAATATTTAACGGCTTCATTGAAATCCTTTTTGAACATGTAAACACCGGCCAGATGAAAATTAGCAATTTCCGAATCAGGACTGAGCTCAATTAGTTTTTTATAGGCTTCGATTGATTTCTCTTCCTCCCCCAGATGCCGATAAGAAATACCCAGCCAGTAGTACGCCATGGCAAATTTTGGATTCAAGTCAACAATCTTTTCCAATTTCTCAATTGCCTTCAAAAGCTGGCCGGCCCTGTAATAGGCGATTCCAAGTCCGTAAAGTGCAGAGGTATATTGCGGATTTTTTTCCACGATATTTTCAAAGATTTTTATGGCCTCTTTCATATCTCCATGCAGGTAGAGCAGATCCCCCAGCATTTTCTGAAACAGACATTTATTGGAGTCTTTTTGGATCAGTTCCTGAAGCATGTCAATAGTTTTATTCAGCGATCCCTCGCACATAAGTTCGTTGATTTTCTGCAGTCTCTGCTCGAGATTTTTCATATTGACCTCTTTTTTTTATTAAATTATAGTATTGCCAAGAGAGAAAATAGTTTTTTTGATTCCCGTTGTCAAATTAAATAGTAGAAACTTTGATTTATTTTTATCTAGCCTGAATAATTCATGAATTCCATGATAGCAGGGCACAAAGTAAGATAGGCCAATGATTTAAAGATTTTATCCTGTGAAAC
>JAFGSO010000226.1 GCA_016934605.1 Calditrichota bacterium
AAACAGTTCCACCTGGCAGCGCCGGTTCCCTTGAACCTGGTCTGTTTCCGTCACGAAAATGGAGACAGGTTCAATGAGCAGTTGATGGATCGGCTTAATAACAGCGGGATATTATATTTAACTCATACCAAACTCAGCAACAGATTCACCTTGCGTTTCTGCATTGCCCAGACAAATACCAGAAAACACCATGTGGAACAGGCCTGGGAGATGATTCAAAAAACCGCTGCTGAATTAGAGAGGGAAGTTAAATATTTAAGATGAAGTCCCCGGAAGGCGGACCCGCCTATCGGCGGGGATGAAGGATTAAGGAATAAGACTAACGTCCTGAAATAGGTTGATGGGATATTTGAGGTAGAAGAGAGAGTTCGATTTATTGAAAATGTGAGGTTATTGTGGATATAGAAAAGAAGCAGGATTTTGCCGTGATTTTTGATATGGATGGTGTTATTGTGGACAGTAATCCGTTTCATGAAATTGCGCTGAAAAAATTTTGCAGAAAATATGGATATCCTCTGAATGATGAGGAATTAAAAAATCAGATTTTCGGACGAACCAACAGGGATTGGTTGACTCGCGTTTTCGGTCCGGAAATCACTGAAGATCGCCTGAAACAGCTTGAAACGGAAAAAGAAAAGATATTCAGGGAAATTATAAAACCTCATATCTTCCCGGTAAAGGGTCTTATCGGTTTTCTGGAAACACTCACAAAGAATGAAATTCCCATAGCCCTGGCGACCTCAGCACCGCCGCCCAATGTTGATTTTACGCTCAAAATAACCGGCACAGAATCATATTTTCAGCTTATTCTGGATGGCAGTATGATCGAGAAAAGCAAGCCTGATCCGGAGATTTACCTGAAAACGATCGAACAGTTACGCTTTCCGGCTGAGCTCAGCGTGGTATTTGAAGATTCACTCTCCGGTGTGGAAGCTGCGCGTGCAGCCGGTTGTAAGGTGGTCGGTATTACCACAACCCATTCCCGGGATGAATTATACATGACCGATCACAATATTGACGATTTTGATGATGTCGGATTAGCTGATCTGGAACGTCTTTTCACTGGTTGATTTAGTTTAACTGCAGGGGGTAATCAGAAAATCGTCACTCGTATCGAGCCATTTGCTGCGGGAAATCCTTCTTGCTGTCAGTAACCTTTCTGGCTGAACACTGAAGCAGAGAATAGAGTCTGATGCGGATCACTTAACCGCTCTGCCCGGGAGTCCGGGTAGAAAAACAAGCGAAACGGCATAAAATGATCTTAAATATTTTTGACCGCAATGAATCTCGATTTCTGAGCATCCTTGGTTTTTCACTGGGTCTTCGCCAGATGGCCCTCATTATGTTTGCTCCCTTTATTTCGATTTACGGAAAATCGCTGGAAGGCCAGACACCCGCTCTCATCGGATTGAGTCTGGGTATATATGGTTTAACCCAGGCGATTTTTCAGACTCCTTTCGGCAGCTGGAGCGATCGGTATGGCAGGAAAATAATCGTTATTATTGGCATGGTTCAGTTACTGGTTGGTCTCCTTCTGGCTGCCGTCGCCAATCACATCTATCTTTTTCTTTTTGCCCGGGCTCTTCAGGGCAGCGGAGCGATTTCGGCGGTGGCATATGCGTGGATAGGAGATCGGATTCCCAATCATAAAAGAGATAGGGGAATGGGGATTCTGGGAATTATTATTGGAATTGAAGCACTGTTGAGTCTTATTGCCGGACCTTTCTTATATAAAATTTTTAGTATGCCTCAAATTTTTTTATTATGTGCCGGTATTGTATTTATTTCTGTAATTATAGTTTCACTGTTTTTGAAGAAGGAAAAGATAGAATTCAGTGCTAAGGCCAGTTTTTCCGGATTACTGGCGGTGGCCAGAGATGTCACAATTTTAAAGGTTTCCATAGCCGGATTCACAACAAATTATAGTCTATTTGCGTCGCTGTACATTGTTCCAATTCTTCTGGAAAGAGAACTTGATCCTGGTAATTTCTGGCGTATTTTTGTTCCTGCTGTTTTTGTCGGTATTCTGGTGCTTTACTTTGCCAGCAGACAGAGCGACAGTGGATTTTTCCGCGAGGTTGTTGTCATTTTCCTGGGAATAATAGCCCTGGCCGGCGCGGCATTATTGATTGATAATGTACTGTTAATAGCTACTGCCTTTCTTTTTATTATTGTGGGCTATATCAACATGCTGGTAATTCTCCCTGCAAATATAACGAAGTTGGCCGGTTCCGGCATGAGGGGCAAAACTACCGGCTATTTCAATACCATCCATGTAATCGGGGAATTTATGGGTGCTTCCGTGACGGGTATCTTGTGGGGAATTCATCAAAATCTACCGGTGGTACTGATGATTGCTCTGGCCATTTTGGGAATTTTATTGATTGCTACGGTAGATGTGAAGAGGTTTAAATAAACTAAAGATGAAGGATGAAGTCCGCTGGCGGACCCCCGCCAGTGGGCGGGCAGGCCTCGCCAGTGGGCGGGCAGGCCTCGCCAGTGGGCGGGCAGGCTGCCCTCCCGGCGGGGATTAAGGGAATTCTGGTTACTTATTCCTGGTTGCGGGCTGCTGGCTAAACCATGGATGGTTTAGCCCCGACGGGTAAACCGGAAGTTGACAGGGAGTCGGGAATACTGGATGCTGGATACATGGTTTTAAATTTTGTATTTATAATTTGAATTTTTTTAGTATCACGCCGATAGGCTGATTTGGAATTTAATTCTGCCTTCTTTATCCCTTATCCGTTATCCCTTTTCCCTCATTCCCCTTGAGCCCCTGTGCCTCTGAGCCCTCTCTTGGTCGACTGCTTTCTGCTTACCGTTTTTTACCTGACGGTTTTTTTCATAAAAATATCAATTTTATATAATTTGAGGGATATTGAATAGATTTCTTTCTGTAAAAGAAAGGAACTTTTAAATTAATGACTTTTAAGTTGAATTCAGGTGAAGTTCTGACCAAGTTTTATAAGGGAAACAGGATTAAACATGATAACAAATCGCTCAATATATTTCAAGTTGTTCATTTCGGTAATGTTCAGTGGGCTGATTTTGTCATTTTTATCCTGCGCCGGAAAAAACAGATGGGCTACAGAGGTCAAATGGGCGGATATCGATATTGACCAGTTGCCGGGTAGTAGAGAGTTCCCGGAGGAAGGTGCTTTCGTGGTTCTGGATGACGGGAGAATGGAAATTTTCGGAAGCGGGACAATTTCTTTCAGCGAGTTCAAACGTCATAAAATCATCAAAATTCTTGATTATCATGGCGAGCGTTTTGCCAATGTCAAGATTCCTTATAGTTCCGGTGTTACGGTAAATGATATCAGGGCACGGACAATTTCCCCTTCCGGAAAAATAACGGTTCTCCGGCAGGAAAATATCTATGATGTGAATCTTTATCCGAATTTCGTATTCTATTCGGATCAGAGAGCGAAAATTTTTACATTGCCGGCCATCGAACCGGGTTCGATCATCGAATATTGCTATAATATGAGTATTAAGGGCCGGACACTTTGGCACTCCTGGATTTTTCAGGAAGAAATACCCACACTGCAGTCGCGGTTTACTCTGATTCATCCGGCAGAGTGGGATCCGATCTACCGTTTGTACAATCTGGAAGTGGAAACTGAAGTTATTGAGGCGCCGGATGGATTTAAGGAAACCCGAACCTGGAATGCCTCGGATTTACCGCCTGTTGTTAATGAATTTGGGATGCCACCGGCCAAAGACATCATTTCACGACTGTCCTTTGCACCCATAGGGGTAAAAACATGGGATGATGTGGCAGGCTGGTATTATGAACTGGCGTCAGACAGGATGAGTGTAACTGAAGAAATCCGGTCACTGGCCGAAAATTTAACTGAAGATCAGGAAAATAACCGTGACAAATTGAAAAAAATTTATGAATGGGTTCGGGATAATGTCCGCTATATTGCGGTGGAAATTGGCATAGGCGGTTTCCAACCGTACCCGGCAACACAGGTGCTAACCAACCAGTATGGGGACTGTAAGGATATGAGCACGCTGCTCTGCGCTATGGCCGGCGCGGTTGATATACCGTGCTATCAGGTCCTGATCAGTACACGCAATAACGGTAATCCGGATACGTCCTTACCTTCACCGTTCCATTTTAACCATGCTATTGCATACAGTCCACTGGCTGAGGATAGCGGAATATGGTTGGATGCTACCGAGAAAGGCTGTCCTTTTGGAAAACTGCCCTGGTACGATCAGGGAGTTCCGGTGCTTGTGGTGAAAGAAAGAGGCGAAGGACAACTGATTATGACCCCCATCGATTCGTCCGGAGTGAATATCTCGAAAGAAATATGGGACATAAAGTTAATAGAAGATGGTTCTGCTGATATCCGGGGAAGAATGGTTCTGAAAGGTGCTGCTGCGTCTGAAATGCGGGAAAATTTTTATTATTCCTCCCGATTGGAAATGAAACAGTGGCTCGAACGATATCTGGCCGAAAGGTATCCGGGAGCATCACTGGATACTTTCTCTCTCCGCGGGATGGTTCCGGTGGAAGACCCCTTGCAGCTGAATTTTGTTTTCAGTGCTCCAAGTGCAGTACTGGAACGGAATAAAAGTCTGATTTTTCGGCCGTCTGATATCATGATTTTTCGCTTACCACATTTTTTCCGATCGCGAAACCGTATACATCCAATCAAATTTCGTTTTCCATTCAGAAATGAACAGGAATTTCGAATCAAGACTCCTGCTCATTATAATCTTACAATTATTGCACAGTCTGATTCAATGGTTTCGGAATATGGTGTGTCATGGATTTCTGTATCAAGCAGAGAAGATACTATTATGTATCGCACCGGCTTTCAGCTTGATGAGACTGATATAAGTCCGGAAAAATATGGTGAGTTCCAGGAATTTCTCAGTTCGGT
>JAFGSO010000019.1 GCA_016934605.1 Calditrichota bacterium
AGTCGCAGAATATATCACCAAAACTCATGCCATCTGTGTTATCTGCGGAAATCCGGCCAATTATACCCAGCGGAAAACGCCGAGTAAGGAAAGAGTTGTAGTGGGAGCCGCTGATATTTATGAAGCACGCTGCCGCAACTGTTTTGAACCGCCGGAAGACTCAAAGCAGGAAATCAAATTTTCTGCAAAAAATCGCTCTTCTGCGAAGGAGACATCCAGATGATCCCCGATATTCTTTTCGGATTAGCCGGACTTGCCTGGTTACTGGCCATCGCCTTCGCATTTTCCAGCCATAAGAGAAAAATCGATTGGCGGCTGGTCGGGACCGGAGTGGCTCTTCAGATTGTTTTTGCACTATTCGTTCTCAAAGTGCCGGGAGGGGAGGATGTCTTTAATGCCCTCAGTAAATTCTTCGTCACAATCATTAATTTCACTTTTGAGGGGGCTGAGTTTGTATTCGGGATCTTGTCTTCTCAGACAATGATGGAAAAAATGATGCCCCCGGATATGCAGAACATGGGATTCGGTTTCATCTTCGCTTTTCAGGTATTGCCAACCATTATATTCTTTTCTTCACTGATGTCAGTTCTTTATCATCTTGGAATTATGCAGAAAGTAGTGCAGGGGATGGCCTGGGTGATGGCGAAGACCATGCGGGTCAGCGGATCTGAATCCCTCTCGGTAGCTGCCAATGTATTTATCGGTCAGACTGAAGCACCGCTGGTGGTAAGACCGTATGTCGCATCCATGACGCAATCGGAACTGCTTACACTGATGGTCGGAGGGATGGCCACTATTGCCGGAGGTGTTCTGGCGGCTTATGTAAACATCCTCGGAGGCACCGATCCTCAAATGCAGGTCTATTATGCCAAGCATCTCCTTTCCGCCAGCATTATGGCAGCGCCGGCAACCATGGTGATTGCGAAATTGTTGAAACCGGAAGTGGAGCATTCGGAAACAAAAGGTGTTGTGGAACTGAAAGTTGAAAAGAACACCGCGAATGTCATCGATGCAGCGGCCACAGGAGCCGGAGACGGACTGAAACTGGCCCTGAATGTTGCTGCCATGTTATTAGCCTTTATTGCCCTCATTGCCATGGCAAATTATATTCTGGAAGCATTCGGGAATATCACAGGTCTTAATACGGTTATTGGACAACCGTTGAATCTGAATCTGATTCTGGGATATCTTCTGGCACCGATTTCCTGGATTATCGGAGTTCCCTGGCAGGATGCGATCCATGTTGGTACACTGATCGGACAAAAAGTGGTTATTAATGAATTTATCGCCTACCTGGAACTGGGGAATATGATTCAGGATGGGATGCTGTCTGAAAAAGCCAGAATCATCTCCACTTATGCATTGTGCGGCTTCGCAAATTTTTCTTCGATCGCCATTCAGATTGGTGGAATTGGGGGAATTGCTCCCAACCGGAGGAAGGATCTGGCAAGATTTGGACTTAGAGCAGTTCTGGGTGGCTCTCTGGCTACCTTCATGACGGCTACTATTGCGGGCGTATTAACTTCTTTGTAATTTATGGAAATAATTTAAATCCAGGCATTAATTATGAATACAGCAAGAAAGGATGAAATATCATGAAGGGTTGGGTGAAAATTGTTTTATTGATTGTCATTATTTTTATCTGTGTGGGATCATTCTATTATTTGATGTTTTCAAGTCTGTTTGAAGGTCCGGCACCGATTTCACGGGACAGTTACTTGCAGCTGGACATTTACGGTGAACTTCCGGAACGGGAAAGTCCGGAACCTCTGTCTCAGATTTTTGCTGCACAGGTACCGGTGATGGGTGAACTTCTTCAATCAATCCGGAAGGCAAAAATTGATGATAACATCAAAGGACTGATCATCCGGCCTATGGGATTAAGCACCGGATGGGCAAAAATTGAAGAGCTGAAACAGACGATCGAGGATTTCAAAACATCGGGTAAAAAAGTATATGTCTATCTGGAAGTCGCTTCAAACAGAGAATACTACCTTGCTCTTTCCGGAGATACCATCTTTGGCTCACCGGAAGGACTTCTGTTCATTAACGGTCTTTTAGGCGGTGGATATTTCCTGAAGGGTACTCTGGATAAATTGGGTATTGAAGCCGAATTTATTGAAGCAGGAAAATACAAGAACTATCCGGAAATGTTTACCCGCTCCGGTATGAGTCCCGCTGCAAAGGAGATGCTGTCCACTATTCTGGATGATATCTTCAGAAGATATTTGCAAGAGATTGAAAAAAGCCGGGGAGTTTCCGCCCGCCGTGCCAAAGAGCTGATAGATAAAGGTATTTACAGCCTGAAAGATGCCTATAAAAGCGGAATTATTGATACATTGATGTATTACAATGAATTCACTGAATTTTTGAAAGAAAAGGAACGGAGTCGACCCGGAATTGTTTCCTACAGTCGATATAAAGAAATTCCCTTCAGTAAACTGGGGGTGAAGGCGAAGGAATATGTCGCCCTGATCTATGCGGTAGGTTCAATTGTATCCGGTTTTGGAGGCGATTTTTTTGAAGACGGGCTGATTGTCTCCGAAAATATGGCAAAAAATATCAAGAAAGCAACAGAGGATAAATCGGTTAAAGCAATCGTATTACGTGTGAACAGTCCCGGTGGTTCAGGTATTGCATCAGACATTATCTGGAAACAGGTGAAGGAGGCACGCACTCAAAAGCCGGTCATAATATCCATCTCAGATGTTGCCGCTTCCGGCGGATATTACATATCAATGGCAGCTGATACCATTTACAGCCAGCCCAGCGCTCTGGTAGGGAGCATTGGTGTCTTTTCCGGCAAATTCTCCGTCAAGGGTCTGTATGAAAAACTGGGTATTAACAAGGAAGAAATTCCCCGCGGAAAGAATGCTGATATTTTCTCCGATATTTCCCTGTTTAATGACAGTCAGGAAGAACTGATTCGCGAGATAGTAATGCAATCTTATCAGGATTTTATTTCCAAAGCTGCTGAAGGACGTAAGGTGCCGGCGGCTGAGATCCGGGAGATTGCCGGCGGAAGAGTGTGGACTGGTGAACAGGCGGTTCAGAATGGTCTGATTGATAAGCTGGGTGGTCTGGAAGATGCCATCCGAAGTGCCAAAATTATGGCCGGGATTTCGCCTGATACACCTGTAAAACTGAAAGTTTATCCCAAACAGCGGTCAATACTGGAAAAACTTATGTCCGGAGGATTACAGGCTCGCACCGACTGGCTGAAGAACATGTTGCCCGCGCATATCATCAGATATGCCAGGGGTTTTCTCTTTTACCGGGATTATGAACCTTTACTCCTGATACCATTTGTCCCGGAAATCAAATAACCAGGTAAATTATCTGCTATGGATATCTCCCGGTACATCGTAAAAGATAAAATCTGGACTCTGTCCAATATCTTCAGCTTTGCCAGACTGTTTATGGCGGTATTCCTTTTCTATTTCATCTACACCAGGCATACTTATGTCGCCACATTTCTGGCGATTCTTGCTGTTATTTCAGACTATGCAGATGGTTATGCTGCCAGACGAAGGAATGAAGTCACTGAACTGGGCAAAATTCTGGATCCGGTGGCAGATAAGGTCTCGGTGGGTCTCAGTGCTGTTGCCTTGCATCTTTCTTACGGACTTCCATTATGGATGGTTATTGTGATTGTCGGGCGGGACATATTGATCCTGATCGGTTCCCTGTTCCTGATGGATAAAGTGAAAGCTGTTGCAGCTTCCCAGATGCCCGGAAAGATTGCCGTTACTGTGATAGCCATGCTTCTGCTGTCATATCTTTTTGAGTTTCATAACATTAAAAATATTCTGATTATTTTAACTATCCTGGCAATCATTTATTCATTTACGAGTTATCTGATCCGGTTTCTCAGAATTATGGGCCGGAAAACCGACAAAAAGGAGGCTCTCTGATCAGGGAGAAGCTTATTTCCAGTAAAATTAAAACCAGTGCACATTTTATTTCCTCCCGTCTGAAAACGAAGCCAGTGATTGCTGTTATTCTGGGTTCAGGTCTGGGAGACTTTGCCGAATCCCTGGAAAATAAAGTGGTGATTGCGGCAGAGGAAATTCCTCATTATCCGGTTTCAACCGTCAAGGGACATGAGGGGAAGCTGATTTTCGGGGATGCAGGCGATGTATCGGTGATGGCAGTGAAGGGACGAACTCATCTCTATGAAGGACATGACGTAACGAATGTTGCCTTTGTGGTCCGCATTATGGCACACCTGGGAATTCGACTGCTGATCGTCACCAACGCAGCTGGTGGTGTTAATCCACGTTTTACTCCGGGCGATCTGATGATCATTTCAGACCATATTAATTTCATGTTTCGTAATCCGCTGCGTGGACCTGTTATCGACAGCGAAAGCCGCTGGACGGATATGCATAACGCATATGATATGCAGCTTCAGGAAAAAATTGAAAAAATAGGCATGGATCTGAAAATTCCACTGAAAAGAGGAGTTCTATTCGTGTCTACTGGTCCTGCCTATGAATCACCGGCCGAGGTGAAAATGGCCCGAAAACTGGGGGCGGATGCACTCAGTATGTCAACCGTTCCCGAGGTTTTGGTTGCCCGGGCCAATGGCATCCGGGTGGCGGGAATTTCCTGCATCACCAATATGGCTACCGGCATCAGTACCGAACCTCTTTCCCATGATGAGGTAACTGAGGTTGCCCGCCTGGTTAAACCTAAATTTGCCAGACTGTTGGGTGAGATTTTGAGAAAAATCGGAAAAGAATATTAATTTTTCTGATTTTAAATGATTGGCTAATCCAGTATGGCTGCCAGTATTATGCCCAGGATTAGCCAGAGCGGTATGGAAAACAGAAGAGCCCATACCAGTCCCTGCACAGTTTTCAGCCGATCCTTCAGCGATCTTTTTTCGAAAGCCCGTTCAATACGTAACTTTACATCTTCCATGTGAAAAGGCTTGGTTATATAATCGTACGCGCCCTTTTTAATAGCATCTACGGCTGTTTCTATTGAAGGATAGCCGGTAATCATCAGAAAAATAACATCCTTGTCGATATCTCTGATTCGTTTCAGGAGTTCCAGACCATCGATATTGGGCATAAGCAGGTCGGAGATAATGAGATCAAAGTCTCCTTTGGTGAATTTATTCAGAGCATCCTGACCATCCTCGGCAGTAGTCACTTCATAATTCATGCTTTCAAGGTAATTTGATAATACTTCCCGAATATTCTCCTCATCATCAATAACCATTACACGACCAAGCTTTTTCATTTTTCTCCCGCTGATATTAGTTTCAAAAAATTACAATCTGCTTAACTTAGTGTCAAGTAAAAAACAATACCCGTGAAAATCATCGACAATCCAGCCGGTTTGCTTTAGAGCTTCTGAAAGTATTATGGAAATTCTACAGAACTAATTACGAAAAATCAATTTGATTTACTGGTTTATTTGCCTATTTTTGTAACAAAAAAACTGAGGGAATTTTATGAAGATCATTGAAAATCTTATAAAAATTTTGATCGTGCTGCTTCTTCTGTTTGTCCTGATCCAGAATTCCAGCCAGAAAATAGACCTTCAGCTTTTTACGCTTTATTATCCCAACATAAATCTGGCAATAATTCTGTTGATAACACTGGGAATTGGTGCGGTTCTGGGAGCGTTGATGCTCAGTTTAAATCTGATACAATCACGCTCAGAAATTCGTAATCTGCAGAAGAAGAATAAACAACTGACGAAAGAGCTGGAAAATTTGCGGAATATCTCCATTGAAGAAATTCCGGACGGCGAAATTCAGTCACCGGAAGAGAACATTAAGAGTAAAGAGGAGAATTAATACATGCAGAATTCCACCATGCTGACTGAATTGCTGATCGCGTTGCTGGTGATCGCTGCATTGCTGATAATCTATTATTTTACCCGGGAGTACAGAAAGCCCAGGGGAGGCAGGAACAATTATCTGGAGGCACTGGAATATCTGGTTGACGGAAATGAGAAATGGGCTATCCAGAAATTCAAGGAAGCCATAAGGGAAAACAGCGAAAATATCGACGCCTATCTCAGACTGGGTGATCTCCTGCGGAAAAAGGGACTTACCAGTAATGCTTTGAAAATACATAAGGATCTGATGCTCCGATCAAATCTTTCCGGAGATACACAAACAAAAATCAAATACAGTCTCATGCTGGATTATGAGATGATGGGTAATACCGCACAGGCGATAGAAACCGCCTATTCCATCCTGGAGAATGATAAATCTTTCCATGCCGAAACAGCAACCCGGCTACTCAATTATCTCGAAAAAGAGGAAAAATGGCAGGAAGCCTATGATACCATAAAAAAATATTTTAAGAATCCCTCAACTCAATTAAAGAAAAAAGCTGCTCTCTACCTGGTATTTGATGGGCTGAAACTGCAGGAGAAAGAGCAGGGCAGAGATGCCAGGATCAAATACAAAGAAGCACTGAAAACTGATTCCAATTGCGCGGCTGCTTATTATTACCTTGGCTCCTCATATTATGCCGAGGGTCGCCTGGAAGATGCCGTTCAGGAGTGGAAAACTTTATGTGCGGCAATCCCCCCAAAAGCCCAGGTTGCATTTGATGATCTGGAAAGAACCTGGTTCGACCTGGGGAAATTTACCGAAGCAGAAAAGCTGTATAAGTCTATAGTGGACAAAAATCCCCAGAATATACATGCCTATATTTCATTGGCAGAAATCTATGAAAAGAAGGAGGATTTCGATACTGCCCTGGATATTCTGGACCGAATGTCTGAAGAATTTAAGGGGGAACCGCAAATAGTGGGATATAAAATACAGCTTCTTCTGAATAAGAATCAGAATAAACAAGCCGGTAGCCATGCTCTGGAATTTTTCCAGAAAAATTTCACTCTCACCGATATCAAATTTGAATGCCAGGAATGCCAGTATATCAGTAATAAGCCTCTATGGATATGTCCACAATGCAAAAGTATCGATTCTTTTATATCATAATTTTATTTTCTGTTCTGTTTTGTTCGACAGGGTTTTCACAGGAATCTCATGTGTCTGTGCTGTATATACAGAACAAGATTTCTGAAATCGAAACTGCATTGAATGCAGGAAAAATTACCGATGAAGACTGGAACAAATTTGCACAGGCGCTTTTTGTGGAAGATCTGGATGCTGCGTTGAATCTGTACATAGAGCTGTACAATAAAACGAATAATATTCAGATCAAAAAACTGGTAACAGACAGGATTTCTCAATACTACTATGCTAAAGGATTATATGATTCTGCCGAAAGATTATTGAAGGATGAATCATTCCGGCAGCGGATTTTTACTGCGAACGTGGATAAAATCTATTTTGGTGTCCAATTAGGTGCTTTTTCTTCAGAGAAAAATGCCGATAATGCCAGAAAGAGATTTTCCCAAAATGCAGAAAATTTGTCAATTGTGCGCAAAACCAGTGGAGGGAAAGAACTCTTTGTAGTAATAGCCGGACAGTTTACCAGCCGGGATGAAGCAGAAAAGTACAGGAACTTTCTGAAAAACAAATACGATTACAATGGCCTTGTTATTCAATTTTAAATGGAAAATACAGATATGAATTCTGAATTCTTAAAGCAAATACCCTTATTTTCTGAACTGAATGACCGCGATCTGGAAAAAATTATTCAGGTTGCTACCAAACAACGCTACCATAAAGACAATATTATTCTGATTGAAGAGGAAGTGGGTTCCACCATGTTCATCATCCTCTCCGGCCGTGTTAAAATTTCCAGGATCAGCGATGATGGACGTGAAGTGATCCTATCCATTCTCAGCGACGGAGATTTTTTCGGGGAAATGTCCCTGCTGGATGGATATACCAGATCGGCTAATGTAACTGCCATTGAAGAAGCAGAACTGCTGGTAATCCGCCGGGAGGAATTCCTTCAGATGCTCCACGATTATCCTCAGATTGCCGTGAATCTCCTGAAAGAACTCGCTCAGCGTATACGGAAAAGTGATGAGCATATAAAATCATTATCTCTCCAGGACGCCACTGGCCGTGTCGCCTCCACCTTGCTCCGGATTGCGGAAGATTCCGGTGTTTTCCGAAAAGGGCAGGTTGAAATTGCAGAACTGCCATTGCAGCAGGATCTGGCTAATATGGCCGGAACAAGCCGGGAAACCATATCCCGTGTTATTAAAACACTTAGTGATGAAGGATATCTTAAAAAACAAAGTGGTAAAATCATCATTCTGGATTATGAAAAATTTCAGCTTAGATTTTCAAAATAGATTTTATCTGTTTTATATAAAATGAAAATATTTATTGCCGGAGAAGACAGGGAGTCTTCTGCCTACATTCGAGATGCTTTGATTCAGACCGGTCTCGATATACAGCTTATTAATTTTGATATCCTCGGTAACAATAACCTTGATAAATCAGATGCCGCCATTCTGATTCTCAACTTTTCAGCCGAGAAAGACCCGGACTCACAACATTTGAAACAGATTCTGTCATTCGTCAGAGATTTTCCCGCACCTGTTATTTCATTTGTTCAGCCGGCAAAAAGTGAACTTCAGCAACAGTTGGAAGACGAGGGATTTCATCCTGTACTGGAATTACCTTATTCCCATGCCGAGATCCGGTTGCTGATAACCGGATACCTGAAGGAATCCCCGGATTTTTTAAATCCTGAAGATAAAAATCAGAAAGTTTCAGGTGCTGACGACCCACTTGAAATGTTTTTTAATCTGATGAATTCCATGCAGAAAAATAACTGGAATTTCTCTCGACTGGTTCGCGAATTGATGGGATTCACCCATCACTGCCTCAATATTTCCCACATTCTTTTTCTGGAAGATATGGGGAATTCAGAGGGACTGGTAAAAAACAGTGTTTCTTTGACGTGGATGAAAAGTGATTTCAAAATTAATCTCAAAAATTTAAGCTATAATCAAAATGTCATCGATGATCTGATCATACTTGAGAATCTTGAAAAAAATAATTCGGCCAGAACCTATCTGAAATCGCTGCTGGGGAGAGAATCGAAATCACTGATTGTTTGTCCGGTATTCCTTCAGAATCAACGAAAATTCACTTATCTGTTTCTCAATGAACATAAAAAAACATTCACCGCTGCTCAGAAGAGACTGATATACTTTATGCGAAATTTAAGTGAATTCGCTCTGGAAAAAGAGAAATTTTCTGTACGTCAACCGCCTGACTCTTCCGCTTCGTCGGCTATTTTTTTTCAGGGAATTATTGATCATCTGAATTTTGGCATTGTTATCATAGACCGGAAGCTCGGCATAAAATTTATAAACCGGGAGGCTTCACATCTTCTTCAGTTAAAGATAGCCGGAAATAATTACCAGAATCTCCGGGAGATTCTCGGTGAACAGAATATTCAGGCTGTTGTTGATTCCATGAAAACAATCGACGGTACTTTTCAGAGGCCGGAGATTGAGCTGGAAACTGCGACCGGCCAGAAACTGCTTATCGGCTTTACCTTAACCGAGTACCTGGATCCCCTGAACGAGGAGAAAGTTTACATTCTCTCGCTGAAAGATATTACCTATACCAAAGAACTCCAGGAAGAAATGACCCGCATGGATAGGCTGGCGTCACTGGGAGTGATGGCCAGTGGTATCGCTCATGAAATTAGAAATCCCCTGGCAGGAATAAAAGCTATTGCCCAGACGTTTGAAGAAGAGCTTGCAAAAGATGACCCAAAGAATGAATATGTTACACGAATCATTAAACAGGTGAATCGCCTGGACGATCTTCTGAAATCACTTTTTTCCTATGCGAAACCTCAGAAGCCCAACCGCCAGTTTTCTTCGGTCCAGGAGATTATCTATGATGTGCTTTCACTTCTGAAGCAGAAACTGCAGAGCCAGAATATTAAACTGATCCAATCCATCCAGAAGCCGTTGAAAGATGTTTTTGTGGATAATTCACAGATACAGCAGGTGCTCTTTAACCTCGTTCTGAATAGTATCGAGGCCATTGAAGGACCTGGTGAAATCAGTATTACCGTGAATGAAATCAGGGATGATGCAGCAACCTTCCGCCGCAAACCTTTCTATAATAAAATCACTGATAAGCCGTATATTCTGATCCGGATCTCCGATTCGGGTTATGGAATTTCTCCCGAGAATCTTCAGCAGATTTTTAATCCATTTTTCACAACAAAAAATTTTGGTACCGGCCTGGGTCTTTCAATCGTTTATCAAATAGTCCAGGAAAATAATGGTATTATTTATTTTGAAAGCGAAAAGAATGTCGGCACGGATTGTTATCTTTTCCTGCCTGCATTTGAACCGGTCTCCAAAGAATCCATGAAAAGTTAAGCTAATGAATCTGGTCTCATCACTCCCATTTTTATCTTTACCTGTTCTGTATGCCATAGAAAACAATCTGGTGGAACACCATATCAATATCAAATATCTCCATGAAAACGATATTCTATCCTCCCTGACAGAGGGCTCTGCAGATGCTGCTTTTATCTCTCCATTAACTTTTGCCCGGAATACCAGTGGACTTCAGATCGTCAGGGATTTTACGGTGAACAGTCCGAACTACGGGCGAAATGCACTACTGTTTTTCAGTGGTAATCTTACCAGCATCGATACCATTTATTTTGAATCGGGTAAAGATAATAACGAATTCGATCTGTTCCTGGCAGAGGTTGTGTTAAAAGAATATTTTGAAATTATACCCCAATGGGAAAAAATCGAAAATGTTATTCCGGATAGCAAAGCACTCGCATCACACAAGGTGATATTTATTCCCTCACCAATATCTTTCGATATGTATCCGGACTATGAAAATTATATTGATCTCTCCGAAGAGTGGTCCCTCCAGACGGAACTTCCCCTGGTACATGGACTTTTGTGCGTAACCAATTCCTTTAAAGATCGCGAATCTCTTGCAAAGCTAAGGCTCTCCAGGGAACTTGGTCTCCGAAATCTGATGAAAATCGCCAAAAGGTATGCCGAGAACCACCCGCAAAACTGGGATGTTTATTTCGATTTATGGAATGAAAAATATCAATACTATCCTGTTCCGGAAACCTGGGATTCTCTGGAACAGCTGTTTTCCTACATGTTTTATTATGCCAGGGCAGAATATTACCCGGAGTTGAAATTTTACCCAGAAGATTAAATACCAGATCCGATTGAATGTAAATTATTTGCACAAAACTGTGATTTTCACTTTTGTATATTTCTCATGTTTATTAAAACTTTGTCGTATATTCTTAAAAATAATGGGAATGATTGGTTTTAAAAAAAATTGGCAGTAATTTTGCAATTCTCTTGAGGAAGAATAAACGGGATATTGTATGAATAGATTCAGATTCTGGTATTTTATGGTGTTCGTTGTGTTAATTCTGGCAAATTCTGAAAGTGAGGCCAGCGGGAATAATGCATTCAATTTTTTGCAGATGAATATCGGTAGCCGTGCCCAGGGAATGGGAAAAGCCTTCACTGCTGTGAGTGGAGATCTGAACGGCCTGTATTATAATCCTGCCAGCGTCGGTTTCGCTTTACATCCTTCTCTGATGTTTTATCATGCACAATTGTATGAGGATATCGCCATTGAAAATTTTTCCGCCATGCTTCCTGATGTCCGTAATTTTACTTTTTCAATGGGATTGAGTTATCTGCATCTGCCGGAAATTGATGAGTATGAAATTAATGGTGGCTCGCCAGTCCATCTGGGTACATTTCAGGTATATGATTTTGTTTCTCAGGTTGGTGTGAGTTACCTGATGAACCGTCGTGTTTCCATGGGTATGCAGATGAAGTATCTTCAGGAAAGAATTGATGAAGTTACGGCCTCAGGCGTGGCTTTTGATATTGGTGTACTGGCCAGACTGCCTATCGATTATCTCAGTATTGGTGCTTCCGTACAGAATATGGGACCGAATGTCAAATTTGATCAGACGAAGGAAAAATTACCCTTAACCTACCGTCTCGGACTCGCTTATCAGTTGCCTGCCTATATGGTCACTTTTGCTTTTGATGCGGTGAAGACCATCGATGAGGACTGGCAGTTTTACCCCGGGCTTGAGATGGAATTCCTGAAGAGTCTGGCAATCAGAACCGGCTATCAGTATAACCCCGACGTAGGTGGAGGATACAATGTTGGTGCCGGACTCAAATTTCTTGATAATTACCGGTTGAATTACGTTTTTTCTTCAGCAGGAATCCTGGGCAGCACCCATCGTGCTGAAATTTGCATCAATTTGCGCAGCGGAAAAGACAAAAAGTCATACGATTACGTAAAAGCTTTCCCTGCAAGCAATAAAGCAACTTCGATGAATGTTAACAGGAATATATCCTATTTCCTTCCTGTTCCGGGGAGCTTAACATACCGAAAACTGTCCAATGAATTGATTCTCAGCTGGGAAAAATCTGCTCTCAGTGATGCACAATATCACGTCTGGGTCGAAATTCCCGGAAAAACCGGAATCGTAAAGATTACCGAGAAACCGTTGAGTGAGAATATTTATACATTCAAACCCACCGTCGATAAAATAGATCTGGTATTTTATGTCAGTTTATATAAGGATGGTAAAGAGAGTGAATTTTCAGAACCACTCAAGGTAAAATACCGGAAATAAGAAAAAATCCGACCATAATCCGATTTTTATGACCATTCTACAAGCCCCGTCTTCGGGGCTTTTTTATGAACTACCAATTTCTTAAATAAATTCTTCTTAATTATCTTTTCTGGTTTGTCGAAAATATTTTAAGAAACCATAACGGAAAGAAGCGAAATTTCAGGAAAGATTTGAAGGGCAATCCATGGAAATAACCGTTAACAGGAACGGAAAATCTATCCGGATCTCAATTATAGGTGCAGTTGATAATGAAAATGCAGAAGAATTAAAATATGAACTTCAGAATCTTACAGGGGAGGATTTCCAGGAAGCAGTGTTCGATCTAAGTTATGTACCATTTATAACCAGCTCAGGAATCGGAAAATTTCTAATTTTTTATAAAACGCTTCTCTCACAGGATCGGAAGATGCGGATTGAGGGGATTAACGATACTCTGCTCGATCTTTTTAAATCCATAAAGCTGGATCAGCTCTTTACCATAGAAAAATAAATAGAAGTTTATAATGGAATTCACATCTTGCCGGCACATTTTAGTGGTTGATGATGAGCATACCATAGTGGATTTACTCGAGGAATTTTTCAAGGGTTTAGGGTGCAATGTTTCTACTGCCGCCAGTGCAGAGGAGGCGCTTGAAAAATTGAGGAATGGTAAATCTTATCAGCTGGTCCTTACGGATATTAACATGCCCGGGAAATCGGGCCTGGATCTATTAAAAATAATCCGGGAAACCCGGGAAGATCTTCCGGTTGTATTACTGACCGGTCTGAAAACCCTGGACAATGCCATTAATGCGGTTAAAAGCGGAGCCACCGATTATATAACGAAACCATTTGAACTCAGCACACTCCAACGGGTTGTTGAAAGAATACTTCGTAAGCAAGACAGGATCGTCCGCAAGGAACAGATTTATGAAAACCTGAATTATCTCAAACTTAATTTTGAATATGAAACAGGTAAACTGGATCCAGGTGCTGTTGCCCGAAAACTGGTGAAATATCTCGAGAAAATTCGCTTTGCAGAATCCGATGAACTCGGGAAATATGAGCTGGCTTTTACCGAAACCCTGGTAAATGCTATCGAACACGGAAATCTGGAGCTTGCCTCACGGACTAAGAACAGTGATTCATTTCAGATTGCCGAGTATGAGGAATTAAAAGAAAAACGCTTAAATGAGCAGGTTTTTGCTGAAAGGAAAATAATTATCACATTTGAGTGTACCAGAGAAGTATTCAACTTTTCCGTCAAGGATGAAGGGAACGGTTTCAACTGGCGAAAGTATCTGAATTCCTCTCACCAGATTCAAAATGAATCCATGAAATCATATGGACGTGGTTTTCACCTGATACGCCATGTAATCGATGAAGTTCATTTTAATGATACAGGTAATATTATTACCCTAATCAAAAACAGTGCCCAAAATACCTAGACACAGAGAATTGGCAGAATGAATCGTGCTGAGCTGACAGGCATTTTAAATAATTCAAAGGTTAAGAATCTTAAACATCCGGTATTCTTTGTGACTCATGCTGGTCGTGTTATCAGTTACAATAAATCTGCTGCTGAATTAATTCGTCTGTATTCCGGTGCATTAATTCATTCAATTGAAGATTCATTTGATCAGGATAAAAAAAATAATCAGAAAATTTTTAAAAATAATAATTCGATTTTTATCAATACGATCTTCGGTTTTGAAGCAAACTGTACTTGTCAGATGATCTGGTTTCCCGACTTTGAGGGGGAAGATACCCGGCAATATGCCGGTGTTCTGATCTGGGAGTCCGGAAACCATGCGGCGATTGAGGGGCGCTATATACATTACTTAAAATCTATAAACAAACTTTCGGGTAACAGTAACAAATATAAAAATATTCATTCCTTGTCCCGGTTTTTCGCCAATGAGCTTTATAAAGCTGAATACAATTTTTATCATGTTGGATTGTTTTTGAGGGATCCTCTTTTTTCTGGTTCTGAAGTTATTCTGATGGCGGCAGCAGGGGAGTCCCGCCAGTTTCTAAAAAAAGATTTGAGTCACAGATACCATCAATCTATATCTACAGGTGTAATAGGAAAAGTTATTACTGAAAGACGGTCAATTATTGTTGATGATACGGACAAAATAGATTTTTATCATAGTACTTCACTGTTTCGTGGAAAATCTGAGATAGCCGTGCCTATCTTTCTGCACAATGAAGTAATGGGCGTTATCAACATTGAATCAAAAGAGCTTGTCCGGTTCGATTCTTCCGATCAGGCTTTTCTGGAAGCAGTGGCAGATATTTATGCGGCAAATATATATCGGATAGAAACTCATAAAGAAATTCAGAAGAAAAATTCGGAACTGGAAAATTATCTCGATCAAATCCGCAAGTACAATGAAAAACTGGAAAGACAGTCAAAACGGCTTAGAAATGCTCTTGAAAAAAGAATCGAAATTCAAAAAATAGTTGAAAAACAAAACGAAAAAATTCAGAATAAACTGGAGATGGGAGCAGAATTGCAGAAATCACTTCTCCCCAGATCTTTTCCGGATTCTCCGGAACTGGTTTTTCATGCCTGTTATTATCCGAATTCACAGCTGGGTGGAGATCTTTACGATGTATGTACACTGGATGATAATCATATTGGTATTATCATCGCAGATGTGTCCGGTTATGGCGTTTCTGCTGCGATGATTGCTGCCATGTTTAAAGCCTATTTCAATAACTTCAGCAAATCATTGTTGAGTACGGCGGGAATAATGTCCCGATTAAACAGAGCATTTTATTCCGTACTCCAGACTGGCGATTTTATTTCTGCATTTTATATGATTTTAGATACCAGAAATTTTAAAGCGATATATACAAATGCAGGACATACTTTTCCGTTATTATACCGGGCCAGTACGGCTCAGATAGAGGAGCTTGATACTTCAGGATTTTTTGTTGGACTGTTTGACAGAAAAGAATACCAGGAACAGGAGACCGTTATTTTTCCGGGTGACCGGTTGCTTTTCTACACAGATGGAGTCGTTGAGAGTCGTAATCATAAAAATCAGTTCGGAATAGGAAGGTTAAGAACTGTTTACCTGAATGAAATTCTAAATGGAAGCGAAGGCAAAGAAATTCTGAATAAGATAATTGATGAGATTCAGCGCTTTACAGGTAGATCCAGCTTTGAAGATGATGTAACGCTGCTAAACATTGAGCGAATGGTTCTCTAAATGATCCTTTCGGCTTTTTCCAGAAACAAATTTTTGTTATATTAAATTATGCATTGGCTCAGGTACAATTAAGAACAAACTATTTTAAAAATGATGGAAAATAAGGTCACATCCATGACCCAGAAAACCTGCCTTGTTGTTGATGATGATTACGGAGCACGTCTCCTGGTTCAGAAAATCCTGGAAAAAGAAGGCTATCATATTACACTTGCCTCCGGGGGGCATGAGGCACTTGAGTATTTGAAGAAAGATTCATGTGATTTGATGATTTCGGACCTTAAGATGGAAGGAATGGATGGAATTGAACTGCTGAATAAAGTTAAGCAATCTGAACCGAATCTGTCAGTGATTATCCTGACCGGGCATGCCTCAATTCAGACTGCCATTGAGGCCCTTAGACTGGGAGCTGTCGATTATCTGACGAAACCGGTTAATGCAGACGAATTGCGAATCCGGGTAAAAAAAGCGATTGAAAGAATAAACCTGGAAAATCGGCTCACCGAAATAGAACGACAGCTGACTTATAACGCAACTGTGACGACAGCTAACCACGAGATTAATCAACCACTGACTGTAATTCTTTCCGGCGTTGATATGATCAAAATGGAATTTGATAAAAAACATATCGGTGACAAGAAAATCCTGAATTATCTTAACCTGATCGAAAAATCCAGTCTTAGAATTGCCAATATTCTCAGGAGTTTTCGTGAAATTTCAACACCTGTTATTCAGAAAATTCCTCATGGTATGAGAATGATTGAACTCAGAAAAGGCGAAAAGTACAAACATGCCTCAGAAAAATATATCCTGGTAATTGAGGATGAAGAACAGATACGGATTCTGATAAGGGACATGCTGGAAAGTGCCGGATACCACGTGATTCTTGCCTCAAATGCCCATGAAGGAATTGAAATTTACGAAAGTCAAAAAAATGTCATCGATCTTGTGCTTCTGGATTACTATCTTCCTGACAGTTCCGGATTGCAGGTTTTCAGAAAAATAAGAGAAGTTGATAAAAACAGTCATATTCTTCTGACTTCCGGATTCGATATCGACGATGATATTCAGAAAGCTCTGGATGAAGGAGCCATCGGATTTCTGAGTAAACCATTCAATCGTGAACAAATTGTAAACTTTATTCAGCAACTCACCATTCAGTAAATAAAATCATAAATCGGATATTTCACCTTTGTCTGCACTGATTGAAATAGATATCAAGCTGTTTTTTTTTCTGAACCGCAGTATAGCCAATCCGGTTTTTGATATAATTATGCCGTTTGTGACAGACCTGGACAACTGGAAAATTCCCATTTTGATTGTCTGGATGTTTCTGATGATTCGGGGCGGAAAAAAAGGCCGGATAGTCGGAATTCTCCTGATATTTGTGCTGATCTCCACAGATCAGCTGTCCTCATCCCTGATAAAGCCTCTGGTAGGACGGATACGTCCCTGCCACACTCTGAATGATGTTCGTCTGCTGGTAGGCTGTGGAGGCAAACTGGCATTTCCCTCTTCTCACGCCACCAATATTTCGGGGGTTGCTGTCCTGTTTTCCTTTTTTTACCGCAGGGGCACTGTCTGGTTTACAATAACTGCTCTGATCGTCGGTTTTTCCCGGATATATGTTGGTGTTCATTATCCTGCCGACGTAGCCGGTGGGTTTTTGTTCGGTAGTGCCTCTGGTGGGCTTATTGTCTATTTTTATTTAAAAATATCAGAATTTTATTCTTCTCTGGATTATCGTACGCTTCAAAGCAGTGTTTCTCCCAATAATAGGGAAGAGCTGAAGAATCCTTCGGGGAATTATAAATCCCGGTAATTTTGTTATGAGCATTGTATCGAAATTAAAGAATAATATCAAATCAAATCTAATACCCGGTATTATTGTAGTTGTTCCTCTGGTGATATCTTTGATTGTACTCCGCTGGCTGATCAATTTTTTTGACAGCCTGATTCAACCGGCGCTTAAAAACTATATCCACATCTATATCCCGGGACTGGGAATACTTGTCAGTCTGATTTTTATTTATCTGGTAGGCTTATCAACCAAAAACTATTTTGGAAATAAGTTGGTTCAGGTAGGGGAGTGGATAGTGGTCCGGATTCCGGTTGCCAAAACCGTTTATCTTGCAGTCAAACAGATAATAACAACAATCACCTCACGAGAAAAGAAAAAAACTCAGAAGGTAGTCATGATCGAATATCCCGGAAAAGATTTATATTCGCTCGGACTTTATAACGGGCTGGTGGAAGACCCGGTCAATAATCGCGTTATGGGTAGTATTCTGGTCATTACTTCCATCAATCCGACATCTGGATTTACTGTACTTGTACCTGTAAAGAATATTCGTTTGACGGATCTCACAGTGGAACAGATGATGCGGTTCGTTGTTTCAGGGGGACTCGTGATACCGGAAAAGTTGAAAACACTTCCTTTCGAGGGTCTGCCGGCTGATAATTCGGAATTGGATTCAATTTAATCCTTCATCACTCTCCAGGCTCTCCCTCAGAAGCGAGATATTCTGTTTGTCATTCCGGATCATTCTCCGGATGAACTCCTCAAATGTGACATGTCCCTCCAGTTCATGAAATCCGGTTCGATCCCAGGAAAAGACCGGTATATTGTATAGAAAACGTATAATTTCTTTCTTTTGATACAGAAATTTTTCAATCAGCTGTTCCAGAGAGCGTTGATTCTGGATTGCCTGTTCCTTTAACCGTTCTACCTGGATAGCCGGTAGATAGGGATTTTCCAATTCTATAATCTTTTTTAACCGCATTTCAAGGATATCCTCTTCAACCACGGTAACTGTCCGGATGATTTCACGAATTTTCAGTCGGCTATTTTCCGGATTTGGATTATGATCGGGAAGAGAAGAGAGAATAGATTGAAAATCGTTTAAATTTTCCTCTATATTCTTAATCAGATTTGATCGGTAGCCATCATTCATAATTGATACTGAATTAATTTTATATTTAAACTAATAAAAAAATGGACATAAAAAAAATGATTTTCATCACACTTTGTATTTTCTGCTGGAGGACATAAAATTAATTTTTTTTGCTGTATTTTCCGGTTAAATTTTAGTAATAATAAAGGGCATCAATAAGTCAGATTCCATAAAAAAGGAGAAATAGCCCCTGCTGGATTAATGGAATTGTGTCAGGTCATCATGTTTTAACCGGAGTATTTCTTTGTCTTCTTTTATTCATCTTCATAACCATACCCACTACAGTTTGCTGGATGGAGCAGCAGAATTGCGAAAATTGCTCATCAGGGCCGGAGAATTGAAATATCCGGCTCTTGCTATCACTGATCATGGCAACATGTTCGGTGTTCTGGATTTTTACCTGGAGGCGAAAAAGCTGGGTATAAAACCTATTATTGGCATGGAAGCTTACATTGCCCCGGGATCCAGATTTGAAAAAAAGTCCGGGGGTTCTGGTGTTAAGCAGAATTCTTTTCATCTTATTTTACTCGCTAAAAACAGAACGGGTTACGATAATCTCATGAAATTATCTTCTCTGGCTTATACCGAAGGCTTTTATTACAGGCCGAGAATCGATAAGGAAATTCTTCGTGAATACAGTGAAGGATTGATTTGTGCGACTGCCTGTATGAAGGGGGAGATATTTTATAAAATAAATTATATGGAGAAATCTGAGGGTATTAAAGCTATTGAGGAATATCTGGATATTTTTGGAGAGGATTTTTATATCGAGTTGCAGAATCACAATATTCCGGAAGAGCAGGGGTATGAAAATTTGTACAAGGTTGCCCGGGATATGAATATTCCTGTGATAGCCACCAATGATGTACATTATCTGGAGAAAGAACATCATACATCCCACGATGTATTGTTGTGTATCCAGTCCGGTAAAACTGTATCCGATCAGAACCGGATGCGCTATAATACAGAAGAACTCTATCTGAAAAGTCCGGATGAAATGTATACAGCATTTCCCGGGAAAGCAGACGCTCTGGAAAGAACCCTGGAAATTGCAGAAAAATGTAATATGGAAATCGAAACAGGTAATATTCTCCTGCCACGCTTTCCACTACCGAAAGAGTTCTCCAAAATGGAGCTGGATGATTTCCTTGAAGTGGAAGCCCGGAAAGGACTGCAAAATTTATATCCGAAAGTCTCGAAGGAGATTGAAGACCGCCTCAATCATGAGCTCCAGATAATACGAAAAACGGGATATGCCGGCTACTTTCTCATTGTTAAAGATTTTATCGATTTTGCAAAAAAGAATGACATTCCGGTCGGCCTCGGAAGGGGTTCCGTTGCCGGGAGCCTGGTGGCTTATGCGACCGGCATCACCCGGGTAGATCCCCTACGATACGATCTGCTTTTTGAACGGTTTCTCAATCCCGATCGGGTAAGTATGCCGGATATCGATATCGACTTCTGCTACGAACGTCGTGAGGAAGTAATTGACTATGTTCGCAAAAAATATGGTGAAAAGAATGTTGCCCAGATAATTACCTTCGGTACTATGGCATCAAAAGGAGTGATTCGTGATGTCGCCCGGGCGCTGGGAATTGAATATGCCAAGGCAGATGCCATTGCCAAACTGATTCCGGTTATTCAGGGCAAACCCATGCCGCTTGAAGAAGCTCTGCAAACCGTTCCGGAGCTTAAAGAGATGGATACAAATGGGGATGAACAGTTCAAGAAATTGATGAAACATGCCCGGGTGCTGGAAGGTCTTGCACGTCATGCTTCTATTCATGCTGCCGGTATCATAATCGCCCCTGATGTTATTACAAATTACGTCCCCCTTTATCAAACCGAGGAAAAAGGCCAGAAAGTAGTAGCCACCCAGTTTAGTATGACCGGTTGTGAGACTATCGGCCTGTTGAAGATGGATTTCCTGGGATTGCGAACGCTCACTGTTTTACACCATACCGTTGAGATGCTGCGGGAAAAAGGCGTTGAACTGGATCTGGATGAATTGCCCCTTGATGATCAGCCTACTTATGAGATCTTCTGTGAAGGGAATACGGTCGGCATTTTTCAGTTTGAAAGTGCGGGAATGCAGGAATACCTGCGCAAGCTTCAACCAAACCGGATAGAAGATCTCATCGCCATGAATGCATTGTATCGTCCGGGTCCCATAGATAATATAGATCCCTATATTGCACGAAAAAGTGGCCAGGAAAAAATTGAATATATTCATCCTAAAATGGAACCGATTCTCCGTGAGACCTATGGCATAATCGTTTATCAGGAACAGGTTATGCGAATTGCCTCTGAGTTGGCAGGATTTTCTCTGGCAAAAGCGGATATTCTGCGGAAGGCCATAAGCAAAAAGAAACTGGAAGAAATGGAAAAACTGAAAATCGAGTTCATTGCCGGATGCCAGACAAATAATATCGATGAAGACACCGCGAAAGCGCTGTATGAACTGATTTTGAGATTCGCCAGTTATGGTTTTAATAAATCTCATTCGGCAGCATATGCATTGCTGGCCTATCAGACTGCTTATTTGAAAAGGCATTATCCTGCTGAATTCATGGCAGCTACCATGGCATCTGAAATGAATGATTCTGCAAGAATTTCTGTTCTCATCGAAGAATGCCGGAAAATGAATATCAGTATCTTACCCCCGAATATCAATATTTCCTCGGATATTTTTAAGGTAACCTCCCAACATCAGATCAGTTTTGCTCTCGCTGCCATCAAAAATGTTGGAAGAGCCGCCATTCGCTCTATTATAAAGGCCCGCACCACTAATGGCCCGTTCAAAAATATTTTTCATATGATGCAACACGTTGATCTTCGCTCGGTTAATAAGAAAATCCTGGAGGCGCTTGTTCAGGCAGGTGCTCTTGATGAACTGGAAGGCAGCCGGGCTCAGAATTTTGCAGCTATTGAACTGGCAATCAGTTTTGCCCAGAAATATCAGAGCAGCGCTCAGAATAAGAGCCAGATTACCATGTTTGAGGTCATGGCAGAAGCATCAGATGGTGAAAATGATGACCGGAATTATATGACTTACCCGGAACTTCCTGATGTACCGGAATGGCTTATTCAGGAAACGCTTCAACGGGAAAAGGAACTCCTGGGATTTTATATCAGTGGTCATCCGCTGGATCGTTACGCCAGGGAGATAAATCTGTTCAGCACCCTGGACTGGAATGTTCAGGATACATACAGCCCTCAAAAAGAGGTTCAGACAGGCGCAATACTTACTCAGGTGAAGAAACACCTGGACCGTAAAGGGAATATTATGGCCTTCATTACCATGGAAGATAAAACCCACAGTTTCGAAGGGGTTGTATTTTCATCAGTCTATGAAAAATACAGTATGTATCTGAACAAAGGAGAACTGATTTTTGCCAAGGGGAAAGTGAGCGAGGCGGAAGAAAAAACCTTTCGGATGCTCTGTGATGAGATTATCCCTCTCGCTGAAGTCCGAAACCGATTATCTAATGGTTTACAGTTAATTGTAGATCCGCATAATTTTAAGGAAGAAAAATTAAGCGAGCTTCTTCATCTGATTCAGCATTTTCCGGGAAATATTCCACTTTATTTTGAAATGAGACCAAACGGCAACGGAAGTGGTCTGGTGATGCGATCCAAAAAATTTCAGGTAATTTTAAGCGATGAATTTCTGGACAAACTCCAGGATATCATGGGTAAAAAAAATATTCATATAAAAATCTGACATCAGGAAAATATGAGAGCTGTTGTTCAAAGAGTTACAGAGGCCGGGGTGGAAATTGAAGGACAAACCATCAGCCAGATTGCGCAGGGACTTGTTGTGCTGCTGGGGATCCGGCACGAAGATAGTGAGGCGGATGCAGAATACCTGGCTGCAAAAATTGCCAATCTGAGAATTTTTCAGGACGATCAGGATAAGATGAATCTCAGTCTGCTGGATGTCCGGGGTGAGGCACTGGTAATTTCACAGTTTACACTGTATGGAAATACCAGAAAAGGCCGGCGCCCCAGTTTTATAGAAGCTGCCCCTCCCGCAAAGGCAGATCCTCTCTACGAATATTTTATGGAAATGCTTTCAAAACAGGGCATATCAGTAAAGCGTGGTGTTTTCGGTGCTATGATGCTGGTTCGGATCCATAATTATGGTCCGGTTACCATCCTGCTGGATAGTGAAGAACAACATAAACCGAGGCAGTAATTTCCGAGGAAAATATGGAAGAGAAAAATCATCCATTCTGGCGGAAAATATTAAATTTAAGAACGATCGGAATTCTATTTCTGGTTCTTGTGGGATTTATGTTTTTTGTCCTTCTTATGGATTATGTGATTATGCCGTGGTATACCAAACATGGACAGTCCATGGAACTTCCCGATGTCACCGATAAGCCTGTGGACGAGGGAATCACAATCCTTGAAGAGGGGGGCTTCGAGCCGGTGATTCAGGACTCAGTCTATGACGAACAGTTCGCTCCCGGCAAAATTATCCAGCAAAATCCTCTACCTTATTCTATGGTAAAGGAAGGCAGGAGGGTCTATATCATTGTCAGCATCGGAGAGAAACCGCGCTATATGCCACAGTTGATCGGTTTGACGCCTCAGGATGCTGAATTTAGACTGAAAGAGCAGGGATTGACCCTTAATCAGGTTTTTTATGAATTTTCAGATTTTTACCCACGCGGGGTGGTTATTAATCAATCTTTACCTGCAGCCGAAGAAGTTGAAAGGAATCAGAAAGTCAATATAACCGTCAGCCTCGGTCAGGCACCAACATCTCAGGAAATCCCGAACCTGGTTGGCAAAAGTCTGGAAACTGCTGAAAAAGAACTTGAGTCCCTGGGTGTGCCTGTGGGACGAATCAGATATTCCTACCGTCCTAAACTTGTCCCGGGTACGATACTTCATCAATCTGTTGCTGCAGGGAAAAGCGCTGTGCAAACTAATTCCATTGATTTGATTGTCAGTACCGACGAGCCACCCCCTGAAGAAAACAGGGAAGACAGTCTCATGGAAAATATGGAGAATGAGAATGAGCCTGAATAAGGGTGAATACCAGATCCTTCCTTCAATTCTTGCCGGTGATGCCGGAAAACTGGTGGAAGAAGCACATTCCGTTGATATAACGGAGATAGAGTATCTTCATGTCGATGTAATGGACGGACATTATGTTCCAAATCTGACCATGGGCCCGGATGTGGTAAAATCGCTTAAAAAGAATACGCGCTTTAAACTGGATGTACACCTGATGATTGACAATGCGTCCGAAATGATCCCTGTTTTTATTGATGCCGGGGCGGATATTCTGACAATCCATCAGGAAGGGGTCTTACACCTGCACCGCGAAATTCATCGAATTAAGCAGCTGGGAGCACTTGCCGGTGTGAGCCTGAATCCGGCAACGTCCCTGGAAACGTTGCGATGGGTTCTTCCGGATCTGGATCTGGTATTGATCATGTGCGTTAATCCCGGTTTCAGCGGACAGGATTTTATCGAATCAAGCATGGATAAGGTGAAACAATTAGCACAATGGAAGCAGAGGGACGGCGCAAAACTGGTGATAGAAGTGGATGGTGGTATCGGACCGGCGAACATTGGAAAAATGTATGAAGCCGGCGCCAGATATTTCGTAGCCGGCAGCGCTGTTTTTTACCAGAGCGACCGTAAAGCTGCTCTCCATAAATTGTTACACGCTATTAATTCCGAAAGGACAAGGCAAGGATCGCTTCAGGTATAGAACCTACCGAACGCTTGCAGAGAAATTGGCGAAAAAAATTATCAAAAAAACTTCTGAGAAGGAATGATCAGCTTCATAAAGCAGGAAAGATATTTTCTCCTACGGAAACTGATTCATGTCCTGTCCGGATTGCTGTTTATCTGGATTGCCGGTAAATACGGCAGTAAAATTATTCTGACAAGTTTTATCCTGATTGTGGTTTTATTGGATCTGGGGAGGAAACTAAATCCAGCCTGGAACAGATTTTTTCTGAAACTGTTCCGGCCATTACTTAAAACAGAGGAAGTGACCTTAAAACCCGCCGGAGCAACCATGTTGTGGACGGGATTATTTCTGACATATATTCTGTTTCCGTTAAATGTATTTCAGGCCAGCGGGATGGTTGCTGTACTGGCTGATCCTCTGGGTGCCATTGGGGGGCGGTTTATTCCGTCGCCGAAAATTAAAACCGGCAAATCAGTGGCAGGAACAGTCACATTCTTTATCATTACCCTCTCAATTCTATGGGGGTACTGGAATATTCCGTTGTTTCATTCGCTGTTGTTATGTATTATCCTGAGTGCGGTTGAACTGTATTCTCCCGATATCATTGAAAATATGGTGTTGTCTCTGGCAGGAGCATTTGTGATAAAGTTGTTATACGCCTGAATGAAAAACAGGCTCAGTGATATTTTAAATGAAACCTTTATTCGTCTTCAGGGTTGAAGATATAATTTTTCTGGAATTCCTATGACTGAGAAAAAAATAACCGGTCTCTTTGTCCTCCTTTCAATCTTTCTGGTATACTGTTCGCTCCATGCCGATGGATTAAAATTCCGTAAATATGCAGGAGAATTCATGGAAATTGGTGTAGATGCCAGGGCCCAGGCCATGGGAGGAGCATTTACCGCTATGCCCGGGGGTGTGACCTCTACTTATTATAATCCGGCCGGAATGACCGCTATTTCCGGAACTCAATTTTCCTTCATGCATACCCAGCAGATGATCGCCTCGGTAAATTATGACTTTCTGGCAGCCGGTTATCGGCAAGCCGATAACAGAATTATCGGAATAAGCCTTGTGCGACTTGGGATAGACAACATAAAGGACAGCCGACAGGCTCAGAGGATCATCTCACAATCCGGCGACTGGAATCTGGACATAAGCCGTATTACCGAATTTAATTCCTCCGATTATATTTTTACCCTGTCTGTTGCTCAACAGTGGCGTGGAAGCTGGACCTGGGGTGCCAATGTCAAGCTGATTCGAAGGGACCTTGCAGAATTCTCGGCAAATGGTATCGGTATGGATCTTGGAATCCAGAAATCTGTTCTGGAAAATGGATTACTGGGAGCCAGCTTTAAGAATTTCACCACTACGCTGATCTCCTGGAATACCGGAGAGAAGGAGCTTATCACACCGTCCATGCATCTCGGTGGCAGCTATCTGCTGAATATCCCTTCCTGGAAGAGTAGTTTCCAGCCCACAGCAGATGCGATTTTCAGAGCGGAAAACCGCCGCGAGAGTGCAACAGCACATCTGGGGAAATTTAGCCTGGACTATGCGGCCGGTCTGGAATATTCTTATTATCAGATAGTCTATCTCAGAACCGGTATTGATGAAATTAGTCGTTTAAACGTGGGAATAGGTATTCAAATTCCACATATCCGTATAGATTATGCTTTCAGCAGTTTCGATAATGAACTTGGAAACAGTCACAGAATTGGTTTACTGGTGGTTTTATAGATTAGATCGGGAAAATATTATCTGATTACATATAAATTTTCAAAGGATGGATACATCCTTTTTTTATTTATTCGCATCATGAATGGTCATGCTGACCGATAATTTAAATATAGATATGAGAAAATTTTCATGCGCCTGATCCCCCTTTTTTTGATACTCTTCCTGTCTGGTACTATATTCGCTGAGATAACTACCACGCAAACAGAACCGGTAAAAACCTGCGGAACACCGGAATTAATGGAAATTGATATTGAATCTTATCTGGAAGAAATGAGAGAGAACAATCCGGATGCCTTTCTGAAACTCATGCAGGAGGCGGAAATGATAGATATGTTCAATTCTACCGGGATTCAGCAGCGGATGTTTTATGCCTATAATTTTGTATCAAAAAAATTTTATACCGTCAATGCAACATTGCGAAGAGAGGGTGCTCTAACCCGCATCTGGGTTGAAGATGCCAGTGATCAATACATGACAGAAACTCTGCTGGACAATCTGCTGGCCAACCTGGAATCTTTCAGCGGAGCCAACTCAATCGATCCAACCAAAGGGATCGTGGAAATCGATACCATGCTTTTCGGACAGCCCCCTAATTACGACGGTGACGGCATTGTGGATTTCCTGGTGCTTGATATAAAGGACAGTTATTCACCAGATGAAAATAATGAATTTATTGCCGGATATTTCTCGCCGACCGACCAGACCAATCAGGCCATGAGCAACAAAATGGATCTGATGTATCTGGATTCATATCCTGGTTTTTTTGACGGGCAAAATTACCGTACGGAACCGGTTCTTTCAACCACGGCCCATGAATTTCAACACTTAATTCATTATAATTACGATCAAAATGAGGAATTGTGGATCAATGAAGGACTCTCGCAGCTGGCCGGAACTTATTGTGGATACGGCATCGATTTTCCTTATCTCTATCTGGAAAATCCCAATCAGAGCCTGACTGTCTGGGAACAGAAACTTCAGGATTATTCCCGGGCTAATCTGTGGACGCTCTATTGTGCCGAGCAGTTAGGTTTGGAATTCATCAAAAATCTCACTCAGAATCCGTCCAATGGTATCGCCAGTTTTAATGAGTCGCTTCAATTTATGGGCAGTCCGGCATCTATTGCCGATGTTTTCAGATCCTGGACCCTGGCAAATCTGATAAACGACCGTTCTGTAGATCCCCGCTATGGTTATATAGCCACGGAAGCTTCAGGGCTCCGTGCATCAGTAACCCGTCTGGTTTACCAGTATCCTGAAACCGTTACCGGGATTGTCAAAGGGCTGGGCGTAGAATACCATCGTTTCCGCGGAAGAGACTCACTTCAGTTTAATTTTGCTGGTACCATTCCGCAGAATTACTGGCTGGTATCCCGTAATAACCTGTATTCGATTGCATCCATTTTGCAGAATTCCTACCATGCTCCTTTTTTTTCTGACGATTCCACCTATATTCTTCTTTTATATTCTACAGTGCAGGATATGGCCTACCGCTATGATTCTTACGCTTCGTTTTCTTTGCGGTACTTCGATATGGTTTATGATGATGGGCAGACTGATGTAACGGTTCGCTTCGATTCGGGAAATCTGCCGGCTGTTGCGGCAAACCGTTTTATTGTTCCGGAAAATAATCTGGATCTGGAAAGTGTTCGTTTCTGGAGTGCATCTTCCGATTATAATGCATTAATCCGGGTTTTAAGTAATAACGGCAGCCAGCTTCCCGGAACCGATCTGATATCGCCCTTGAATATAATGCCTGAAAGCCGCAACAATTGGGTAGAGATACCACTTCCCGAAAAGCTCTCCGGATTGAGAGAAAACGAAATTATTTATGTAGCGGTAGAAATCAATGAAGCAAATAAAGCCATCGGATATGATAATACCCTTGCTAGCGGGCGGAGTTATCTCAAACTGTCCGGAAATAACTGGTCTTTACTGTCAAATTATTCATTTTCAACTAATAATGAACCGGCCAGCGGGCTGTGGATGATCAGAGCTTCCTTCAGTGGACTGATTCAATCCGATTCAATTTCCGATCAATCTGTTGAGGAAGACTTGATTGTATTGAACAATTTTCCCAATCCATTTGTATCCCAAAAGGCTGGAAAAAATGGTAACGGTACCCATTTTTCATTTCAGATCATAAATCCGGGATACCTCAGAATTGCCGTTTATGATATTCTGGGACGGAAAGTGCATGAAATGTCCCGCCAGGTGACGCCGGAGGGTCGGCCAGGATCTTCGGTATACAATGCTATTTTCTGGGACGGTTATGGAGAAAATGGGCCTCTGGCGGCAGGAATCTATATTTACCGACTAACATTCCTCGACGCCATATCCGGAAAACGCATTCATTCACCGTATCGCAAATTGGTTATACTGAACTGAAGACTTATCTGATAATTCTAATTTCGCTCAGTTTTTTTCTGATTTCGAGGGGATCCTCAGCAACGATACCCTGAATCCCAAATTCTTGAGCAGCCTCAATATTCTCAGCAATATCATCAATGAAAACACATTCATCTCCGGCGGCAGAAAGGGTATCGAGTACGTGCTTATAAACTACCGGATTTGGCTTACCATATTTCAACTCAAAGGAAAGAAAATAGTGGGTGAAGTCCCGAATAAAATCAACAGTTTTCAGAACCTTCTGCCAGTGCCAGATGTCAGTGTTCGAACAGATACATAGAGTATATTCTGATTTTAGCTCCTGAACTAATTGATCTATTCCGTCCTTGGGCTCGCCAATTACCCGGTTCCAGATATTGATAAATTCACTGTTTGAAAGGTCACAAGGGAATGTGTCCATCATAAGGGAATAAAATTCTTTACCGTTATGCTTACCTTCCATGAAATTCATATGGAGTTCAGACAGGTAAAACCGCTGTATTTTCTCAGTAGGAAGATTGCAGCGGCGGGTAAATTCTGCTATTACCTCGTGAGGGTGGATGTGTATTAATACATTTCCTAAATCGAAAATAACGTACCTAATCATATTTTCTCCTGTAACTTCCCTTAAAATAATAAAATACACTAATTATCGCATGTAATAAAATAAAAAACATATTCTTATAGCCTGGCAGGAACTGAAATCTTTAAAAGGCAGATAGTATTTAAATTTCTGCTTGCCTTTTCACAGAATTCCTGTAAAATTGTCGGCCAAAATCAAGAGGGGATCATTATCATGATAAAAGTGCTGCCGGAAGCTTTAACATTTGACGATGTGCTGCTGGTGCCAGCCCACTCGAAGGTGATTCCGACCGAGGTTGACATAACCACCAGGCTTACCAGAGATATCAGGCTGAATATACCCATTCTTTCTGCGGCCATGGACACCGTCACTGAATCCGAACTGGCAATTGCCTTGGCACGTGAGGGGGGTATGGGTATTATCCATAAGAATATGTCACCTGATGATCAGGCAAATCAGGTAGACCGGGTCAAACGGTCGGAAAGCGGGATGATCATGGATCCGATTACACTTTCGCCGGATCAACCGATACGCGAGGCCTTGCGGGTCATGGAACATTACCGCATATCCGGGATTCCTCTGGTGAAAGGGGCACGATTGGTGGGCATTATTACCAACAGAGATCTTCGATTCGAAGAAAACCTGGAAAGACCCATATCTGAATTGATGACCAGTAAAAATCTGATTACGGCACCTGAAGGGACCACCCTGGAAGAGGCCAAGCGCATATTACAGAAGCACCGGATTGAAAAGCTCCTGGTCGTCGATCAGAAAGGCAATCTGCGGGGTTTAATTACGGTGAAGGACATACAGAAAAAAGCAAAGTATCCAAATGCCTGTAAAGATAAGCATGGGAGACTGCGGGTTGGAGCGGCCATCGGAGTGGGAGGAAAAGCACTGGAGCGTGCTGAGGAGCTTGTAAGAACAAATGTGGACGTCATTGTTGTTGATACGGCTCACGGACATTCGCAGAAGGTACTCGATACGGTCCGTAAATTCAAGAAGAAATTCCCGGAAATCAATCTGATTGCCGGAAATATTGCCACCGCAGAAGCAGCACGGGCGCTTGTAAAATATGGCACTGACGGCGTAAAAGTCGGAATCGGTCCCGGTTCTATTTGTACAACCAGGGTGGTGACGGGAGTTGGAATGCCTCAGATATCTGCAATTATGGAGGTGTATAGCATTATAAAAGAGACGGATATTCCATTAATTGCCGACGGCGGTATAAAATTTATGGGGGATATACCCAAAGCCTTAGCTGCCGGTGCAGATTCGGTTATGATTGGAAGCCTTTTTGCAGGCACATCCGAAAGTCCCGGTGAAACTATTTTGTGGGATGGACGCCGCTATAAGCAGATCAGAGGAATGGGATCTCTGGGAGCTATGATGAAAGGAAGCAAGGATCGTTATTTCCAGGATACTGTATCTGAAAGAGAAAAATTTGTACCCGAAGGAATCGAAGGGCGGGTACCGTACAGAGGACCGTTGTCCGAAACGGTCTATCAGATGACAGGCGGGCTTCGTTCCGCCATGGGATACACCGGAAGCCAAACTATTGAGGAATTGAAAACAAAAACCCAGTTTACCCGTATCAGTATTGCCGGACTGCGGGAGAGTCATCCCCATGATGTGGAGATAACCCAGGAATCTCCCAATTATCGAATGAGATAAGGAGTGAATATCCATGCTTGAAAAAATTGATCATATAGGTATAGCTGTTAATTCAGTTAATGAGGTGAAATCTCTATTTAAAAAGATATTTAACCTGGAACCCCTTTTTGAAGAAGAAGTCAGCGATCAAAAGGTTCGGGTGGTGGGTTTTAAATGCGGTGATTCGAATCTTGAATTTCTGGAACCTCTGAACGCCGAATCCCCGATAGCCAGATATCTGGAAAAAAGAGGAGAGGGTCTTCATCATGTTGCCGTGGGTGTGAAAGATATTGACGAAGCATTGAATAGACTCAAATCAACCAATGTCAGACTTATTGATGAGAATCCTCGAATGGGTGCTGAAGGGAAAAAAATAGCCTTTGTTCATCCTAAAAGTGTATTTGGTATTTTACTGGAATTATCCCAGGAATAACCCGGGAACATCATCAATCAGTTGAGTTCAATCGTAGATAAATAATATTTTTAGCATGAAATTTTTTAAAGCCAAATCTTTCTGGAGATTCTGGTTCTTCTATGTTCTCAGTTTTATCTTCCTCATACTTTTTTATTTCTTATATCTGTATCTAACACTTCCCGATGTTTCGCTGCTGGCGACCAAAACGCCCGAAAAGACCGCCTTAATGAAATATCGACAACAGGATAAAAATTATGTTAAACATCGTAATAATATTATATATCATAATATTCAATACAGTCAAATACCGGATTTGATGAGAAAAACCATTATAGTTGCCGAAGATGCATCATTCTGGATTCATGAAGGTATCGACTGGTTTGAAGTGAGGGAATCTATTAAAAAGAATATCAACGAGGGGCAGTTTACACGGGGCGGAAGTACCATTACACAACAATTAGCCAGAAATCTTTATTTGAATCCCCGCAAGGATATTTCCAGGAAAATTGAAGAGTGGTTGATTGCCCGGGAACTGGAAAAGGAAATTAAAAAAAGCCGGATACTGGAATTATACCTCAATGTGGTAGAATGGGGATACAATGTATTCGGAATAGGTGCCGCTTCAAGCATATACTTTCAGAGACCCCCATCGGAATTATATCTGGATGAGATGGTGAGGCTGGCCGCTGTTTTGCCGAATCCTCTTGAAATGAATCCGACTCGGGTGAATGATTCGGTTCTGTGGCGTTCAAAAATTATTCTGAAAAGGCTTTTTCAGTATGAATTTATTACCGAGGAACAATACCGCTTTAATAGTGAGCTTCTGCAATTCCTTTATGAAAACCAGTAAGATGAATCCGATCTTATCTTGTTATTTCTGATACCATTTAACGATACCCAGTTCAATATCTCGCGGAAGTTGTTTATGGTAGGGTAGTACCCTTACCGTATAATAATAATGACCGCTGTCAGAAGGTGTTATCACTGTCTGGTAGTTAACCAGTCCCTTTTTACCATTTCCAGAAAATTTCATATCGAATATCTCGTAATCCGAGGCCTCTTCCAGATGTTCACCGTTTCTCACCAGAAATATCTGTACTTTTACCTCCTCTGGCTTCAACGATCCAAGCCGGACTCCTGCTTTTACCTGGTATTTTTCGCCGAAATTCATCAACAAATATCCATTCTCACTTCCGGAATCGCTGAATTTTTCCAGCTGGACATCATACCAGTGCTGGTCAATCCTGTTTTTCCAGCTGGCTACTTCCCGGGCTATCTGGTAATTATTTTGGTTGTAGCGGACTCCTAAATCATTCGCAGGGAGATAAAGTATATGGGTATAATCCTTTATCATTCGATGGGTGTTGAATTTTGGCAGGACTGTCCTGATGGAATTTTTGATCATTTTTATCCAGTCAGCCGGTAAATCCTGGTCATTTCTGGCATAAAATAAAGGAATAATGTCATTTTCCAGAATATCGTATAATTCCTCCGAATCCCAGGAGTCCCAGTCTTCCAGCGATTCATAGTTCTGTTTATCGCCGAATGCCCAGCCATTTTCGCCGTTATAACCCTCGTTCCACCATCCATCAAGAACACTGAAATTCAAGCCACCGTTCATACCTACCTTCTGGCCACTGGTGCCGGAGGCCTCCTGCGTGCGGCGGGGATTATTCAGCCAGATATCCACACCGGATACCAGGTCCCTTGCCAGACCCATGTCATAATTTTCAACAAATAAGATTCTTCCACGGAATTCCGGTTTTAGAGAATAGGTATAAATCTGTCTGATAAGTTCCTGACCTCCGGTATCCCTGGGATGTGCTTTTCCTGCAAAAATCAGCCTTAACGGCTGTTCAGGATCATTTAAAAGCCTTTTGAGTCTATCCGGATTCCTGAAAATGAGCGTTCCTCTCTTATAGGTTGCAAACCTTCTGGCAAATCCTACTGTCAGAATATCCGGTTTTAGATGCTGTTTCACCCGTAGCATCTGCAGAGACCCGATTTTATTGCGTTCATATTGGATAGTCAATCGTTCACGAATATGATTGATCAGTTTTTTCTTCGATTCCAGTTTGGTCTTCCATATTTCCTCATCGGGTATTTTGTCTATTTCTTGCCACTTTTGAGAATCGTCCTGAAATTCAAACCAGTTTTTCCCCAAAAATTTATCATACAGATCTCGGTTTTTCCGTGAAACCCAGCTGGCGGTATGCACACCATTTGTGATATAGCGAATTGGTACCTCATAACTCGGAAGATCCGGCCAGACTGTCTGCCATAATTTTTGAGAGACCGATCCGTGCAGCCGACTTACCGCATTCCGGTAACGGGACAGGTTAAATGCCAGGATAGTCAGATTGAAAATTTCATATCCTTCCGGCTGAACCTGCGATCCCAGTTCGATGAACTGATGACGTCTTATTCCGACAGATTCCCAGTATTTCTGGAAATATTTTTCCTTGATGTGCAGCGGAAATGCATCATTACCGGCGGGAACAGGTGTATGTGTGGTAAAAATAGTATTTGCTGTAACAGCTTCCAGAGCTTCATCAAAATTTAATTTTGCTTTCTGCACCAGCTGTTGTATCCTCTGCAGCACCAGAAATACCGAATGGCCTTCATTCATATGCCAGATAGTCGGTTTAATACCCATTGCATCGAGGACCATCACACCACCCATACCCAGAATAATTTCCTGAGCAATTCTCATTTCCTGGTCACCACCGTATAACCGACCAGTAATTTCACGATCTGCAGAGC
>JAFGSO010000227.1 GCA_016934605.1 Calditrichota bacterium
AGGCTGAGTCCGGACTTTAGTAGCTCAATCACATTCGGATCATTCTCGGGAATCACCCGTAGATCCAGTGGCGATAGATGCTGTTTCCGCTGATCCAGAAACGGAAAATGACGGGGAGTGAGGTAGTTTTTGCGGTTTTCACACACGATTTTTCCCTGAGCGATATCGAAACGCCAGATGTCCTGGTTGATTCCATTGTCGGCACCTGAGGGATTTTGCAGTTTCCCGCTGTTCTCAGGATAGGGCAGTTCGCCATCGGCAACAGGAGGGGCGGAAGATTCTTCAGGCGGTTCCCTTTTTTCTGCATAACAGTGATATAATGCCGTCACAGATTTCAGACAATCTGTTACAATGCTCAGGGATCGGACTCCCAGCAGGTCCATTTTTACCAGACCCAGCGGTTCATTGGAGTACATATCGTAATGGGATACCACAATTCCCTTTCCGGCAACCTGAAGTGGTGTATAGTCAGTAATCCGTTCCGGAGCAATCAGTACCCCTCCGGGGTGAATGGACTGATGTCGCGGAAAATCTGCGATTCTCCGGGCGATATTCAACACCTGCTCAAAGACCGCTGGGTTTTTCTGTAAATCACGACATTCCGGTACATGTTCGATGGCCTGGGACAATTGAGCTATCCCGTAGTGGGGAAGATATTTGGTAATGGTACTGATTTCATCTTCCGGAAAGCCGAATACCCTGGCCACATCCCGGATGGAGGAGCGGAGCTGAAAGGTATTGAATGTGCAGATCATGGCGGTTCGCTCTTCGCCGTATTTTTTATACACATATTCCAGAACCCGGTCGCGGTTTTTCCAGCAGATATCCAGATCGATATCGGGGGGATCGGTGCGATCCGGGTTGAGGAACCGTTCAAAATACAGATTATAGCGCAGCGGATCCACCTGGGTGATTCCGAGCACATAGGATACCACACTGTCTCCGGCAGAACCCCTTCCCACGCAGGGAATTCCTTCCCGGTGGCAAAAATCGACAATGTCCTTGACAATCAGAAAATAATCGGAAAATCCCAGTTCATTGATGGTGTTCAGTTCATAACTCAGTCGGTTGAAGAATTCTTTGGTCAACGGCCGGTAACGCTGTTTTGCACCGTCGAATGCCAGTTTCCACAAATTTGAAAAGCTGGTTTCACCCTCCGGAAGTTCCACAGTGGGGAAAACCGGTTTCCCCAGGGAGAATTCAAAACTGCAGTTCTGTGCAATTTTTTCAGTGTTATTTATGGCATCAGGAAACTTGGAAAACAGTTGCCTCATCTCTTCCGCCGGTTTGAAAAAATTTTGATCGGATCCGGCGGTGGAAATTTTATCCAGCAGGGTATTCTGATCGATGGCGTGAAGGACCCGCCGGAGCTGCCAGTCATCCTGAGAAAGGAGATGCACATCATTGGTAGCCACCAGTGGAATTTGATGCTGTAGCGCCAGATCCCGCAGCCGGATATTCATTAAGAAGTCGTTGGCGGCAAAATGCTGCAGTTCAATATAAAAATCATCACCGAAGACGGCTCTCATCTGCCGGCAGTAACTTTGCGCATCGCTAATATTCCGTTTCCGGATCAGCTGCCAGATTTTTCCTTTTTGTCCGCCGGAAAGTATAAACAGGCCGGTGCGGTGACGTTGAATATCTTTCAGTTCCAGCTTAAATTGCAGATGCCCTCCCCGTAGATGTCCCAGAGAAAGCAGCTGGCACAGATGGCGATAACCCTGTTGATCCTTCACCAGCAGGACCAGCCGGCTCCGGTCGGTGAGCGTCACTTCCGCTCCGATGATGGGGTGAATTCCCTCCTCCCGGGCCAGCCGGTAGAATTCAATGGCACCGTGCAGAGCATTATGGTCAGTTAACGCCAGATGCCGGAATTTCAGTTTCCTGGCCTGCCGGATGAGTTCTTCAGGACTTATGAGCCCGTCGAGCAGGCTGTAATAGCTGTGAACATGCAGATGAACAAATGAGGCCATAAAATGAGTTCTGTTTCGGTTTGGTTTGATGAAATCTATCGATTAATTTCGACAAATATGAACAGTTGAAGAATTTCGGACATGAGCTCTTGAAAAATATTCAGTTACATCCGGTAAAATTATTTATTTCGAAGCACGGACTGCTTACCGGAATTGTTCTTGTTGCACTGGTGGCACGGCTGGCCTACCTGTTCCTGTTTGTCGGTCCTGCTTCCTACCCTATCAATTTCGATTCCATTGAACACCATCTGATTGCTCAAAATCTGGTAGAGGGAAAAGGATATTCCATGTACGGTGCTCCCACAGCTTACCGGGCACCATTTCTCAGCTATTTCATGGCGTTCGGCTACCTGATTTTCGGTCAGAGTTTCGCCGTGGTCCGCCTGGGGATGATCCTGCTTTCACTGTTCCTGGTCTGGGGAATTTATCTCCTGGCAAATGAAATCTTTGATCATAAAACCGGCTTATGGGCAGCGTTTCTGGCTGCTATCTATCCTCATCTTATTTTCTACAGCAGCCGGATCTATACCGAACTGCCTTTCACCCTGTTTTCGGTATTTGCCACGGTCTGTTTCGCCCGCTACTTTTCATCCCAGTCGCTCCGCTTTCTTGGGTTGACGGCTGTTTCCCTGGCGCTGGCCATTCTCGCCCGCCCGGTGGGATTTGTGCTGGTCGGTTTTATGCTGCTTATCCTGCTCTGGAAGCAGCGTACGCAGCATCGTCTAAAGGATGCCACTGTTCTGTCAGTTATGGTTATTCTACTTCTCTCCCCCTGGTTTATTCGTAATTACCAGGTTTTCGATCGGTTTGTGCCGGTTACCACTCAGGGTGGAGTGGTGCTATGGGTGGGAAACAATCATTACATGGCTCATCATCCCTATTATGGCGGCGGTCATACCCTTTATCAATACCTGCCCGGCGCAGAACAATTGATTACGGATAGTGAAATTGACCGTTCCCGGATCGCTTTTCGCTATTTTTTAAATTTTTTGCAGGAATATCCTGAAGACATACCGTTGCTGATCCGTAAAAAAGTGTTAAACTTCTGGAAAAAGGAATTTGTGACCGGTTCCTCCCGTCGCTGGATATATGAATATTCGTATCTGTTAGTACTTTTTTTCGCTGCAGGTGGAGTCATCCTGGCTGCAATATATCGCCGGAACGGTTTATTTTTTTTGTGGACTCTTTTTCTGGCGAATTTCATCCCGGCACTTATTTTCTGGGCCGGTCCCAGGATTCGCTTTCCGGCAGAACCGGTCTTGATCATTTTGGCGGCTTTTTTACTGGAAGAAATCCGGAGAAGGAGTTGATATGAAAAAACATGCCGGTTTTCTTCTGATTACATCCCTGTTTCTGCTGCTTTTAAGCTGTCAATCCAAATCTCCGGAATCTCCGGAACCTTTGTGGATATTCCGTGCCGATTTACCGCTACTATTTCTGCAGAATATCGACGAAGAACGGCTGGGAGTTAAATCTGCAGATGCCTTTTTTATCCTGGATAAAGCCAGCGGAGAAGTGCTCCATCGTTATGCGCCACCCGGTTTCGGAGTGGCAGGTGCCCTGCTGGAAGGTAACCGGCTATACTATGGTGGTTCGGACTACTATTTCCGCTGCACCGATGTTCTGAAACAGAAAGAGCTGTGGAAAATCCGTACACGATCCATAAATGAAGAAGCCCCGCTGCTGGATGAGCGGTCCGTTTACTGGGGATCCGGCGACAGTACGGTGTATGC
>JAFGSO010000228.1 GCA_016934605.1 Calditrichota bacterium
AAAGGGGATTTTAGTACCGGTATCGTTGATAAAAGAAAAACAATACTTAATTATCGATGGGTATAGAAGAGTTGGTCTGGCTCGCAAATTCGGATTTAACTGTGTTCCGGCATATATCTATTCCGAGAAAGAACTGCCGGATATTTTTATATCTACTGTCCATATAAATTTAACTCAACAGGATCTTTCACCTGTTGAAAAATTAATGGTTTGTTGGATGGCACGTCAAAATTTTTCCACGAAAATTTACCAGACAGCCCTGGATTATCTCCAGCTTTCATTTATACCTGGTTCTGCAGATTTAGAGCATTTTGTATGTAAATCTCCGGAGTGGTTGAGAAATTATCTTCACCGGGCTGGTTTTTCGATGAAACAGCTAAACCGACTAATTCATTATTCATTGAGTGATTATTATAGTTGGTACACTGCTGCGGATTCACTGAATCTGAATGGAAGTGAATTACTGAAAGCACTAGAAGAAGTTATGGATATTTCATTAAGAGATAATATTTCTCCGGAAAATATTGCAGAAATTTTAGACATTGGAAGATTAGTTGCCGGACAATTATCGTCTCATCAAAAAAGTAATAGATTTAAAAAACGAATCGAAATACTTCGTTATCCTATTTTAAATCAAATAAATCAAAAAATAGTTGAATATCTGAAAAATTTTTCTGATGAATTCAGAGAGATATTCAGGGTAGATTGGGATAGATCTCTGGAGGAACCCGGAATTTCTTTTCAATTCAGAATTAAAGATGCAGAAGATATCCAGAAAAACAATAACATGCTGATGAAACCTGAAATTCAACAGCAAATTATGAACTTAATGAACGTTATAAAAAATATTCCGGAGCAATAGAATGGATCGCCGATTTTTTCTGAGTAAAATTTTGAAAGGAACCACTATTTTTACTTTATTTCCAGGGGTATTTAATGACAATTCCATGGGGAAAACTTCTCTGGCGGATCATCCAGTTGTAATATCGAGTGCCAACGGGGAAACAGCAGTTTCAACCGCCATGAATTTACTGGTTCAGGGTTCTGATCCATTGGATGCGGTTATTGCTGGTGTAAATAAAGTAGAGGATGATCCCGAAGAACTGACTGTTGGTTTAGGCGGATTACCCAATGAAGCAGGTATTGTCCAGCTGGATGCATCTGTAATGCATGGTCCTACGCATAATGCAGGTGCAGTTGCCGCATTGGAAGGAATCAGGAATCCATCAAAAGTTGCGAAACTGGTTATGGAAAGATCGGATCATGTATTGCTGGTTGGTGAAGGTGCCCAGGATTTTGCTAAGGCCCATGGTTTTACCGTCGAAGATCTGCTAACTGAAAAGTCCCGGAAAATTTGGCTTTATTGGAAAGAAACTCTTAACAATAATGACGATTGGTTACCGCCTGAAAATGAAAAACTGGATGAAGAATTAAGAAAATTTTTTAATGTTCACGGTACAATCACGTGTTGTGCACTAGATGCAAACAATGATCTGGCCGGTGTAACGACCACCAGCGGACTGTCATTTAAAATGCCGGGCAGGGTAGGTGATTCTCCCATCCCGGGCGCAGGGCTCTATGTAGATAATGCGGTCGGTGCCGTGGGGTCTACAGGCAGGGGCGAAGCTAATTTGAAAAATTTGTCCTGTTACCAGGCAGTTGAATTCATGCGACAGGGATTACATCCCGGGGAAGCATGCATCAAAGTATGCCAGCGTATTGTGGAGCATACACATTTGCCTTCTCTTAAGAATAAAAAAGGCCAGCCGAATTTTAATGTAAAGTTCTATGCACTCAAAAAAAATGGTGAATATGGTGGGGCTTCTATTTATGAAGGCGGAGAATTTTGGGTGACGGACAGGGAGGGCCAGAGAAAAGAAAAAATGGCGTATCTTTATAGAAGATGAGTTGAATAAGGACGGTGGTATCTACCGTCCTTATTGGGAATGCTCTTTATTCAGGAAAATCTAAACCATATCTATCGCTGATATCCAGCGGAGGCATCGGCCCGTTCAAGGGTTTAGCATTTTTGACATACCAATCAAACCACTCCAGAATTCGATAAAGAAAATCAATTCGAGCTGGTTGGTTCCTGTTTCCATGTTTTTCTCCAGGATATTGGATTAGTCGATATGCCGGGTGATTATTCATTTTTAGTCTGGTATAGAATTCAAGGCTTTGGGAGGGACTTACCCGTGGATCATCTGTTCCCCCCAGAATCAATACTGCTGTCTGGCTTTCATGAGCATAATAGATTGGACTTCGTTTCAAACTTAATTCCCACATTTGTTCGAGTTTTTCTCCGGAGTGAACATAAAGTTCCTCGTAAGGAATATCAGTAGTGCCACGTTTGCTGATTAAATCACTGATACCCACGAACATGAAAACAGCTTGAACATATTGAGTATAATAACTGGCAAACCATGCTGCAGCAAAACCTCCGTAAGAGCCGCCACCCAGGCCAACTCGATTCCGGTCTGCAATGCCTTGGTCAACGAGATAGTCAATTCCGTCAGCCACATCATCGAATTCGACACCGGCCGCATTACCCATGTGCCATTTCATTGCATACTCAAGGCCATATCCGGTACTACCTCTGTAATTTGGGTAAAAAACCGAATATCCTTTGCCGGCAAGTATTTGCCCTGGACGTGAATACGAGGTAAGCCACTCATATGAATAATTGGATTCCGGGCCACCATGGACTATCACGATTAACGGATAAGTTTTATCGGGATTGTAATTTACTGGATAAATGAGAAGTCCCTCAATTTGAATACCATCTCGTGCCGGATATTGCACAACTTTTTGTGCTCCTAAAACGCGATTACTCAACCATTCGTTGCTGAAAGAAAGCCGCTTAACTTTTTTACCGGGCTGCCAAAAAAATACCTCTGAAGGGAAAGTGGCAGATTCACCAACAAACATAAAGTTTTTAAAATCAGGAGTATAATCAGGCGGGTCAATGGACATTTGCATTTCTTCTGTGTTTAATAATGTTCTTCTATTCGTCCCCTTATTATTGACCAGATTCAGGGTATTCCATACTCCTTCTTTTGCATAATATAGAATTGTCTCGCTATCTTTCCAGCCTGCCCAGGTAATATGCCCCTTGAAACCGGGAGGAGTGAGATTTAAAGCTTTTTGTTCATTCAGAGATTGAACAAAAACCTGACTCACTGCATGGTCATTTAATGATCTGGCACCTGTATAGACGATATACTTTCCGTCTGGACTGAACATAAAATTACCCAGTTTTCCGGGATTTTCAGTTAGTTGATTGAGGTTTTTGCTTTTTATATCCAGCAAAAAAACTTTTTGGAACATATACCTGTAGTCAATTAAATTTTTTTCTGAGATTGAAGCTGCGATAGAGCTACCATCCGGAGAAAACCGGAACTCCCAAACTGTTACGTTATCCGTCAATTGGTCTGCAGTTTGAGCGGGATTCATATCTTCAGTATTTAACAAATACAGATTTCTGTGTTTCCAGTCTTCTTCATAAAAAATGAAATCATAGCCTTTTTCTTTCAGAAATTTTTCCTTTTCAGATTCAGGTGTTGTTGCTATGTAGGCTATAAAATTTCCGGAGGGATGCCACTGATAATAAAGAACCGCCGATTCTGAGGAGGTTAGTTGTTTTAACTCATCGTCATTCAAAGGTTTTATCCACACTTGTGTTTTACTTTTTTCGTCTTTCTTCATGAGGAAAGAAATGGCTGAGCCGTCCGGTTTCCATTGAATATTGGTCACCCTGACATTGCCCGTAAGCAGGTCTTCTTCTTTTCCGGATTTAATGTCTATCAGGTGAAGTTCTCTGAATGAAATTCCAGCTTTCTCTTCAGGTTTCCTGGGTACATCAAGAGAATATGCCACGAGTTTTTCATTTGGACTTAGTGCAGCCTCAGCAACAGATTTCATTTGAAGAACATCGTTGGGCGATAAAACACTTTGAGTATAGCCGCAAAATAAAAAGCCAATGAAAACTGTTATTAAAATAAATAATGAATAATTTTGTGTTTTTGGAAATAACACATTTATTATTTTCATTGTCCTAACCCCTGCTTATAAGTTGTTTTTAAATAAATTATGCGATCTAATATATGCGTCTTTCGATCTCAATTGCTCACGATAAGTTCACGGTTTTCATTCTGTTTTACGATGTGAGCAGAGAGGTAAAATTATGATTTTCATAGATAATAAATTTTAGTCAACTATAGTTATTACTTCAAACCTAAAAAATCTTTTTAACTGTTATAAAATATTTTGAAAATGTTTGATTTTTGGCGGGCTGGTACAAAGAAATTATGATTATCTGTTACAGATTTTTTCTTTTAAACCGAATATAGAATTGAAAAA
>JAFGSO010000020.1 GCA_016934605.1 Calditrichota bacterium
TGCTGATTGCCATTGCTCTGGGAATGGGGTTGATCTAAAATTATTATTTCTAGATAGTGTATACCTGATGGATTAACATTCTGTAAACCTGCCTGTATCTCGGTTACCTGGCTAATCTCCCCGATTATCAATCCTTAGATAATAATCTTAAACAGCCACCTCTAATTTACAGCGATGTTCACCGTTAGAAATAGCTTCAGTTAAAATTTGGTCAATATTAATTTTAGTTTACTGATTATCCTGGATGAGCTTTACCCAAACCTTCCGGCTTCGCGGACCATCAAACTCGCAGAAATAAATTCCCTGCCAGGTGCCCAGCTGAAGACTGCCACCATCGATTATCACTGCAAGAGAAACACGCATCAGGGATGATTTTATGTGTGCTGCAGAATTCCCTTCCGAATGGGCATAGTTGTCATCAAAGGGTATCACTTTATTCAGTTCTTTCAGGATATCCCTTTGCACGCTGGGATCAGCATTTTCATTGATGGTTACTCCGGCCGTAGTATGGGGAATAAAAACCTGGCAAAGACCAGAATTGACTCCACTTTCTTTTAAAACGTCCCGAACTCTGCCGGTAATATCCAGAAATTCGGTCTGCGAATGGGTACTGATGTTCAATTTTTTTAGCATCTGGACCTCCTCGTTCTTTTTCCTTTTCCGTATATTGTAATAAAGGAAGAATCGAAACTGAATGCAATTATAAGAATAGAGATTAAAGAAAGCAGTAAGCAGTAAGCAGAAAGCAGTCTGTTGCATCCAGATTTCATTGCAGACAGATTATCATTAATAAGCCGCTGATTTCGAAGTATTACTGTTGTCAAAGAAATCTTTTACGAATAATAAAAATAGATTCCTGCTTTCGCAGGAATGACAAAATTTCAATTAGCTGATTTTTATATACTGATTACTGCTTTCTTGATTCAACTTTACCGGCCGAATACTGATATCCATAGCATCAGGTTTTCAGATTTTTCTTCCGGGCGGCAGGGAAAAGAATATTGTTGAGAATAAGCCGGTATCCGGGAGAATTCTTATGAAGTTCCAGCTGGGTTGGTGGATCGCCCACGGCATGCGTATAATCCTCCGGATCGTGACCTCCGTAAAATGTAAAGGTGCCCTTCCCGGCATTACTGTGAATATATTTCACTTCATCGGTACCTTCAATTTCACCCATGATAATGACAGACGGTTTGATTTTGGAGCGATCGAACATGGTGGTCTGTCCCATAAATCCTTTCACCACTCCTACATGATTCTGGGTAAGCATGGTAGGAACCGGATCGTATTTTGCAGAAAATTCAAACAGGGAAAAATAATCGGTATCGGGATCTCTTAACCGGGGAGCAAAACTTGGTGGTATATCAATATCAGAAAATTCATAGATATTCGGATCTGTATACAGATTGAAATCCTGAAATGCCAGTGTTTTTTTGAAGTCGAGTTTTCGGGCATATCCGCTTTCCGGTGGTGTGCCGTCGAAGGGAACATCTACAATATCAACACCTTCGGCGGAAAGTGCAATATCCAGCGCATCTGTGGCAGAACACATGGCAAACAGAAAACCGCCGTCTATAACATACTGCTTGATCTCACGGGCCACCGCACCTTTTTCAGCGGGAACGTTTTTAAAACCGAGGCTGGCTGCCAGTGCTTCATTGACCTGAACATCGTGTATATACCAGGGTGCATTCCTGAAACTCCCGTAAAATTTTCCGTATTGACCGGTAAAATCCTCATGGTGAAGATGAAGCCAGTCATATTCCGGAAGCTTCCCGGCCAGTACTTCTTCATCATAAACTTCATCGTAGGTTATTTCTGAGTAAGTGAGAGCCAGCGTGACGGCATCATCCCACGGTTGATTATTGGGCGGCGTGTAAACCGCAATTTTAGGTGCCTTTTCCAGAAGCACACGTTCCATATTTTCCTGCTCAATTGTCGCATAAATCTGATTTACTTCCACTGCCGTTATCTTTTCAGCTTTCACTCCTCGTATCAGACAGAGTTTTTCCAATTGAGGAAAATAATCCATCAAGAATGCGCCGCCCCGGTAATTGAGCAGCCACTCCACATTTACTCCCTGTTCCAGAGTCCAGTAGGCGATTCCATAAGCTTTCAGATGATCGGTTTGTCTCAGATCCATGGGAATCAGAAGGTTCTGGCTTTGAGCAGGTGATGTAAGAATGGATAGAAAAAATAACAGACCACATAAAAATCTCATGGAAATTCGACTCCTTTTATGTCATTCATGGTTCTCAGTTCATCGCGGGCTCTGTCTGCCATCAGACTGTTGGGATAATTTTGAAGAATCTCCAGATAAATATTGTATGCTTCTTCCGGTTTATTCAACGAATTCTTCAGGATCCCGGCCAGAAGAAAAAGATGTTTGTCGGTGTATGGTAAAATATCTGTGTCACTGATCGCTTTCTGACAGTATTCTGCAGCCTGGAGTGGCTCATTCAGTTCCAGGGACAGTTTTACAGCTTTGAGATAGGACTCAGATTTCATCACGGGGGGAACTGAATCTCTGCTGGTTATTTCACTAAATTTTTTCACTGCCTCCGAATTTTTTCTCTGATATTCCAGAAGCTCAGCCTCAGAAAATGAACCAAGAATATCAGGTACTGACTGGGAAAAGGCGATCTTCATCTGCAGTGCCAGAGCATCATTGACTACATCGCCTGCAGCTCCCAGCTGTTGGACCAGATTCTGTAAAGATTGTGAACTCTTCTTCCATTCCTTTTGAAAATAGTAAACTCGGGCGGAATACAACGCGGCATCATCCTGGTAAGGTTTGGTACTCACCTGGTTGAAAATGTCCAGTGCCTTATTCAGCTTCCCTTTCAAAATATAACATTCACCCAACTTCAGTATTGTCTCGTCCCTACGATTCGGTGCGATGACGGTAGCTTTTAAAAGATCAGAAAAAATGTCCACCGCCCTGTCGACATCAAAATAATACTCCAGATAGAAAAGACCTTCCAGATATTTAAGGTGTGGAAGTTCCGGATGATTCTGAAATCGGATGCTAACGGAGTCAATTAACTGAAAAGCCTGTTCCGCGAATTGCTGTTGTGAATGAAAAAACGCCATATTGAAGAGGGTTGAAATGGCTCCGCTGTATGCCTGTATCGCTCTGGGAGATTCAGGAAATTTCCCGATCACATGCCGGTAGGCCTGTAGAGCAACTGCATAGGCAGAA
>JAFGSO010000229.1 GCA_016934605.1 Calditrichota bacterium
AATTTTAAGATAATCTCAGTGAACCTTTAGTGAACTAATTAGTATACTTAGATGGCCAAAAATATAACTAAATAATAGAGCAAAAACTAAAAATATGTAATTTCACAAAATTTGTATCAGCAACAAAAATACTTGAAAAGGATTAATTGTTTAATTAGTTTCAGATAGTATAGTGATTTCTTATGCAAAAATCACCAGTTGAAGAGGAAAAGAAGAATCTCAGACGATTACAGTTGATGGTGGACCTTACCATCCAGATTTTGTATCAGAGCAAGGAAATGACCCTCCCGGAAGCACTGGCTCATATTATGAGTGCCAGGAAGTTCGCCTTGCAGCTCTTTCCAGGGAAAGGGGAAACCTTCGATCTGATTTACAAACCGAGAATGATGAGGATTTTAAGAGAAAGAGGCATTCTGGATATCTCTCAAAATTAGTTATCTATTCAATAATTTCTGAACGATTATTCATAAAGGTGTTTACCTTTAAGAAAGATTGAAATATGTTCAAAATCGAGAAAGATGATCCTTCATATGTAAACCTGATCAACAAATACCAGGAGCAGTTTGATACGCTGCTGGAAGAGGTTTGTACATATAATCCGAATTGCAATCGGGAACTTCTCAATCAGGCATTTGATTTTGGGATCTGGGCTCACCGAAATCAGTTAAGATATTCAGGGGAACCATATTTCGAGCATTGTCTGAATGTAGCCACTATTTTGAGTAAATTCCGAATGGACAGTACAACCATTACAGCAGGGTTATTACATGATGTAGTGGAAGATACCGGATTTACCATGGATGATATTAAGGAGATGTTTGGTAAAGATATAGCCAATCTGGTGAATGGAGTGACAAAAATCAGTGAAATCAGTGGCCGAAAATCGCTCAGTCTGGAACTCCGCCAGGCCGAAACTTTCCGTAAAATGCTTCTCTCCATGGCCAGGGATATTCGGGTGATTATAATCAAATTTGCAGATAGATTGCATAATATGAGGACCCTTCAGCATGTCGCTGCCCGGAAACGTCTGCGCATTGCTCTGGAGACACGCGATGTGTATGCGCCACTGGCCCATCGGTTTGGCATGGCCCAGCTGAAGAGTGAACTGGAAGATCTTTCCTTCAAATTTATCGATAATAAGGCATTTACTGATCTTTCAAAACGTCTGAGCGAACGGAAAGATGAGAGAGAGGATTATATCCAGCATATTATTAATCCTATTAAAGAAGAAATACAACAACATAATATTTCAGCTGAAGTCCAGGGCAGACCCAAGCATTTTTACAGTATTTATCGAAAAATGAAAGCCCGCAATAAACCGCTGGAAGAAATATACGACCTTTTCGCCATCCGAATTATTGTGAACGAAGTGGCCGAATGTTATTATGTGCTGGGGATAATCCATAATTTATTCATTCCGGTCTATGAACGTTTCAAGGACTATATTGCTATGCCGAAATTCAATGGCTATCAATCCCTGCACACCACTGTAGTAGACAAACGGGGCCGAATGATTGAAGTTCAGATCCGTACAGTCGACATGCACCGTATTGCAGAAATGGGAATCGCTGCGCACTGGAGATATAAGGAAGGGAAAGTTCCCGAGTCGGGCGACGAATTTGACGATAAACTGATTTGGGTAAGGCAGCTTCTCGAACAGTATGAGGATGGTGAAACGGTAGATGCCAGAGATTTTCTGGATAGTTTGAAGATTAATCTTTATCAGGATGAGGTATTTGTTTTTACTCCAAAAGGGGATGTAATTAAACTCCCCACCGGAGCAACTCCTGTGGATTTTGCTTTCGGGATTCATACAAATGTTGGTATTCATTGCATCGGTGCAAAAGTAAATGGCAAAATTGTACCTCTGAAATATGTTCTAAACAGTGGTGATCAGGTTGAGATCATCACCAGTCAGAATCAGCATCCCAATCAGGACTGGCTTACATTTGTGAAAACAAGCAAAGCCAGACATCATGTCCGGAAATATTTGCGGGAAGTCCAGTTTGATCATAGTGTTAAACTGGGTGAAGAAATCCTTTCAAAATACCTGAAACGATATCATATCAAAATCAATGATGGTAAACTGGATGAATTAGTTCATAAATTACATTTTGAAGACCCGCTGAATCTAAAAGCTGCTATCGGACGGGGTGACCTGTCCATCGAAAAAATCTTTTCAATTATATCAGATGAGAAACTGGAAGAACCGAGAGATAATCTTCTGAATAAATTCCTTCGGCGGGGGAAAAAGAAGTCGGCAGTGCAGGTGGAAGGTGTAGATAATATTGTTGTTCATATCGGAAAATGTTGTGAACCGGTACCAGGAGATGATATCATTGGCTACCTTACCAAAGGTAAAGGAGTGACAATTCATCGGACCAATTGTCACAACATTCAGCGACTTATTCAGGTGAAAGACCGCACAATTCAGGTGAATTGGACGGTTGAAATAGACGAAAAGTTCAAGGTTCAATTATCTCTTCTCGCAGAAGATCGCACGAATTTGTTACGAGATATCACTCAGTCCATTTCAGCCCAAAATACCAATATTATTCATGTTGATTTGCGTGCCAAGGATCGTCTTGTTACAGGCAAATTGATTGTAGAAGTCAAAAATCTCCCTCATCTCACCCGTATCATTAACGCCATAAGTAAAATTAAAGGGATTCTGAGTGTAGAACGAGTAGAAGGAGCAGCTAAAAAGAAAGCAAACTAATTCTCGGAAGGAGTATTAATGCCAGACTACATCTACTTATCCAAGGAAGGTTATGATAAAATTAAAAATGAACTCGAGGAGTTAAAACAGATAAAACGACCGGAAATTTCCAGAAAAATTTCTGAGGCACGGGATTTCGGTGATTTGAAAGAGAATGCTGAATACCATGCAGCGAAGGAAGCGCAGGTAGTTTTGGAGGCTAAAATCAAGAAACTGGAAGAAACCATGATGCGGGCTCGTATTTTGAAGAAACAGGATATGGCCAAGGACAGAATTACAATCCTGTCTCATGTTAGGCTGAAAGACCTGAATAGAAATTCAGAAATCGAGTATATTCTGGTTGCACCCGAGGAATCGGATTTTAATTCCGGCAAAATTTCTATTACCTCACCGGTGGGTAAATCCTTGCTGGGAAAACAAAAAGGGGATACCGTTGAGATTAAAGTTCCTGCCGGAACGCTTCGGTATCAGATTCTGGACTTAAAATTATCCATTTAATAGACATGCAACTTCCTTTACTATATTGCGCTATATATAACCATAATGGAGACTTGAAATGGCGCCGGAAACTAAAAAAATGATTAAATTATATAGGTCGAAACAGGATAGGTATCTGGGAGGACTGGCAGGGGGATTGGGAGCATACTTCAGAATAGATTCGAATATCTTCCGTATATTGTTTATTATCACAACTTTTACCGGCGGTATCGGATTAATCGTTTACCTAGTCGGCTTGTTCATCATTCCAGAAAATCCCGGAGAAGATGATAAATCTTCTAAGCTGGCTGAGAAAAATAGTAACTTTATTCTGGCAGTAATTCTGATTATTCTTGGACTTTTCTTGTTAAGCCGGGAAATCGGCTGGTTTGATTATTTACATTTCTGGCAGTTTCCCTGGACCAGTATCTGGGCTGTCTTTCTGATTATTATCGGTGTTTTACTGATCTTTTCAGGAAAATCCCGAGATGAGAATGAGAATAGTGAAAAAAGGAAAACTACTCTGAATTTGCCAGATATTAATAAAATCTATCGCAGTCGTGAAAATAGAATGATTGCCGGAGTTTGCGGCGGAATTGCTGAATATGTCAACATCGATCCTTCAATTGTGAGGCTTCTCTGGGTTTTTGCCTCATTCGCCTCCATAGGACTTGGTATTCTGGTTTATATTATCCTTATTTTTGTCTTTCAGGAGAAACCAGAAGAGGTTAATTGAATGTGATTTTTTTTAAAAAAAGGGGGTTCGGATAAACGAAAGGGAAACTCACCAGAGTTTCTCTTGTTTTTTAATATTTATTTTATTTCTGGTCTGCCAAATATTTTTCGGGATTTTCCATAAATTTTTTCTTACAATACTCGCTGCAGAAACCGTATAATTGACCTTCATAAATCGCCGTATCCTTTATCGCATACTTCCTTAGGTCCATCCCGCATACAAGATCGGTATTAGTAGTGAGCATATCAGAGGTGATATCTATATCTGAACCACTCTGCATGGTCTGTTTTTCCGTATTGCTTTCTGTTTGTTTTTCGCTCGAGCAACTGAGCAGGAAAATGAATACCGGTAATAACAGGATGATACATAGTGATATCTGTTTCATAATCGAGCCCTTCCTTTTAATTTCTTTTCACACCCAATATACTAACGGAGATTTTGTAAAGCCAAGTATTTGTCTTATATTCTTTTCTGTAAATTTCGTGCAATTCATGGAATACTTAAAAGGTCTATTGAATTAAACTAACTGAAAATATAGAAAAATGAACTTAATGCGTTATATTTACAGCAAACATGCAATATATGACATGATCCGACATCCAGACCCGTTTGACTGCCGGGTCTGGATCAAAGTGCTATTTATTGTAATAATATACATAAATACGAATATTCAACATTCATAGAACCTCTCCCCCTTCGCCCCCTTCTTTGATAAGAGGGGGTTGAAGGTGAGACAGTATATTTAATATTGAATAGCTAAATTCATATTTATACACATATTCTGACTTTTGATACACACCCTCTGTCCGATTGAACTTCCTGTATGGTGCCATACGGGCCAGAATGGCGAGAGATCCCTTTTTATTTTCTGCTAATTAATATTGTTGAGCTTACCCCCCCCGGAATAGTGGAATAATAAATATTATATAACAATTGCTTTTTATAGGTAAATTTAGCTTTTTAGAATCTTACTGAAGTTTCAAACTTTAATTTGAAATAATGACTGTATGATAAAGGATCTACCTGAATTTTTTAAAGGAATTTCTGATCTGACCCGACAACGGATTATAAACATTTTAATACATCAATCACCTGTCCATGTGAATCACTTGTGTCAGATATTAAGAGAACCTCAAAGCAAGATATCCCGCCATTTGAATGTTCTCCGGAATACCGGTTGGGTGTCCAATTTCAGGCGTGATCAATGGATTTACTATCGCCTGCACCCGGATATAAACTCTGAATTATTGAATGTTCTTCAGAATATTTTCAATGATCATCTGCAATTTCAGAATGATCTCAAAACTGCACGAAATGAAACTGGAGTCGATGAAAAAAATGATTTTTGAAAGTTGTTTCGATTCTGGTATGAAAAGATATTTAACTTGCATTTTGTATTTATTTATTATAAAATTTATTGACAGAAGTTAAATGAAGGAGAAAAAAATGATTCGATTTGTCATCAGCGTGGTACTGGCCTTGACGATTCTGGCCTTTTTTTCATTTGGGATTTTTGCTCAGGAAGAAGAATTCCAATATGTAGGTATGAAAAATTGTAAAATGTGTCATACTTCCAAGAAAAGCGGAGAGTCATATAAAATCTGGCAGGAATCAGCGCATGCAACAGCATACCAGACTCTTGCAAATGAACAGTCCCAGAAAATTGCTGCTGAAATGGGGATTGAGGATCCCCAAAAGGATGAAAAATGCTTGAAATGCCATGTTACAGGATACGGAGAACCCGCATCAAAATACGGGAAAGATTATTCCATGGAAGAAGGAGTTACCTGTGAAGCCTGCCATGGTCCTGGAAGCGAATATAAATCGATGAAGATTATGAAACAAATTTATGCAGGTGAGGTGGAAGGTTCTAAATATGGCCTGGTTGAGCCGGATGCTGCACTCTGCAAGACTTGCCATAACGAAGAATCGCCGACATTCAAAGGTTTTGATTATGAAAAATTTGTTGCTCAGATTGCTCATCCCGTACCATCTGGCAAGTAAATAAATTAACACTGGCATTTATTAAAAAGGGCTTGTTTTCAAGCCCTTTTTTATTAATATATATCGATTTCCAAAGAATAAATGGAGAACCATGCTGGAAGACCTTGGTCTGCATGACCGATTAGAAATTCACAACAGAACTTTTGATATTCATACCGGTATCTTGCCCCAGAGTAAGAAAATAATTTCTGAGGTTTTCGAAAAAGGTTCTTTTCTAACCTCAAAAGAAAGACCTGTCTATCTCAGGAATGAAAAAAGGAAAATAAATTATGAATTTCTGAATAATGTCACAAAAGATTTCCACAATTCTGTCATCGATGAATTCGAGGCGTTGTATCTGATTGAGGAAAAGCTGGAAAAATTTAGACATCCGGTATCCCACTTTCACCTGGCAAGCCTTTTTTTAAAAAGAAATTTGTTCTTGGAATCTATTCATCAGTATGAAAAAGCTCTGAAATACGATGTCCAAAATACCAGGGCTTATATGGGGCTGGGAGTTGCCTATCTGAAATCCAGGGATTACGGTAAAGCTCTTGCAGTTTTGGTAAAAGCGCTGGAGCAGGAGAATTCCTATCCCGATCTGCTTAATTATGGGGGGCTCGCCTATCTTTTTAATGGGGATTATGATAGAGCTATCAGTCTTCTGAAATCAGCAATAGATATCAATCCGAACTATTATGAGTGCCAATTTAATCTTGGAGTGGCACTTTATAAATCAGCACTGGACGGTGTAAAAGATCCAGCTGCGGTTGCGGTACCGGCGCGAATTATTATTTATCTGAAGCAGGTGCGTGATCTGGAAAGATATAAAAATGCTCACTGGCAGAAAATATTCACTGAGTTACTGGAACTACTGAAAGATAATAACCATGAGGTGATTATACC
>JAFGSO010000021.1 GCA_016934605.1 Calditrichota bacterium
ATAAGGGAGGGGATTCAGGGGTGGGTCAAAAATCACCTCATACATGTAAAGCCTCCGCTACTAATCTTATCTCTCAACGCCATAATTTATTCATTAATTCTTCTGTACCTGTTTCTTTAACCGGACAGCTGCTCTTTAAAAGACACACGGTTGGGGGGTGAAATAATAAACTTATCTGGAATAATTAAATTCATATTTATACACATATTTTGACTTTTGATACAACCCCTTGAAACCTTTGAAAACCTATCATGGTCAGGGAAGTATACAACATCGGATTTGGTTTCACATGTGGTATGTCAAAATTAATTTTGACATACCATACCGTCTTTTTGTTCAGGAGAATCCCCGATAATCAGCCGTCCCGCTAAAGTCAGGGGGCATAGCTATAAAGAAATTCATGGACGTCCAAAACAGTTATAGAAAAACCCTTATTTTGGACAAGAATGATTACAGATATTAAATACTCAAATGACTCATTTTAATTTCTTATTTTGCATCCTTCCTTCCCAAAACCCACATTGAATTCTATGGTGATTCAGATTCAGATACTATGGAGAGAATACATCGGGTTTTTCTGAAGTCATATCCTTTGTCTTTCCCGGAATTTTGATGTGTTTGTCAGATAAATTCCTGCAATAACCATTATGGCTCCGAAAAAAAGCACGGAAGAGAGCGGTTCACCGAGAAGAAAAAACGACAGCAGAATAGCGCTGATTGGGACGAAATTTATAAAGATACTGGATTTCATTGGTCCGATTTTTTTGATACCTTCATAATACCATAGAAATCCAAGGACTGTCCCGAAAAAACCGAGATAAAGAATACTAAACCAGGCAACCAGTGAATATTTTTCAATTTGTGAAAACAAGGATTCTTCCATGCTGGGAAAGAATAAAAGAAAAGAGCCGATGAGGGAGGAATAGGTAACTGCCAGAAGAGGAGAGATTTTCACCATTACCACTTTTCCGAGAAGTGAATAAATGACCCAGCTAAATACACATAAGAAAATAAAAACCTCTCCTTTACCAATCCTGCTGGCGATATCCTGAATATGTCCGCGGGATATCACCAGAATGGCTCCCGAAACAGAAATCAGAATACCGAGAATTTTCAGCCAGGATATTTTTTCCCGGAAAAAAATGACTGACAAAAGTGTGATGAAAATTGGGTTGGTAGCAATTATAATAGCTGCTCTGCCGGCATTTATATGTTTCAGGCCGCTGAAAAAAAAGAAATTATAAGAGAAGATACCGGTTAAACCGAGGAGCGTCAGTAATCCCAGAGTTTTCCATCCCGGGAAAAGAAGTTTACCTTCCTTTCTGGTAATGAAGATTAGTAAAAAAAGAGAAGCACAGACGAAACGCAAGAATGCTGCTGAAAAGGGTTTTATTTCCTGAGCGATGATACGGCCCGCAATAAAAGTGCCTCCCCATAATATGGCAGTAAGTAATAGTTTAAAATGAACCAGGGTCATTTACAAGATACCGGCTTTTCATATCACAGAAAATAACTTTCATCCAGGCATTCCACACTATCAACCGGAAATGGCTTAAACCTCTCAGACTTTCGGTCTGCACGCCAGGCATGATGAACTTCTGAAACCATCATGTTATCAATAAATTCGACCACTGCAACTATTTCGGGATCTTCTTCTCCCCCCACTTTGCAACTGCCCATTAATATCATCTCGTTTTCTTGCTGTCTCGGTAATATCAAAAGATCCAGGATTTTCAGGAATGGTCTGCCCTCATCATCCCGTCCGGTCAGTTTGCAGAGCCATAGTAAATCAGTTTGATTTTTTGTTACATGATCTATAACATATTCGTTGCCTTCCATGAATCCAAAAACATACCCCGCCTGTTCTTCAAATCCTGATGGAAAACTGTCCGGACCAAATTCCAGTCCAATCAAATGCTGAAATTCAGGCGGATACTGACTTCGGGCAGAATCGGGCGAAATTTTCTGGAGATCGGATTCCTTTTTCCCACAGGATGAAAATCCTGCAATCATGATAAAGATAAAAATGACAATTTTCCGGTATAACATTTTGTACCGCCTGAATGTATATTTAATCAGTTTCTATTGTATGTATAGTTAAAGCATTATTTTAAATGGATAATTTCAGAAACAATCGTTCTGTATTTCATATCAATATAACATGATACCGCTGAATAATTTAGTGAATTATCCCGTTCAAAAAAAATTTTATATGATTATTGCCTTAGCTTCAAAAAATTTATCTCGATAACAGAGTATGTGATGTGACTACAAATTATCATCTTTACTGAATATCCCTGAATTAAAAGGATCCCCGTCTTGACGCCGGACAGACCGGCTCTCCCGGTTCGCCGGTAGGCGTGACCGGGATGACACCTAACACCGTCATTTTCGGTCTGCCCCTGGGCATGTTTTAAGCGGGAATTCATTTCCTGTTGGTTTTCTTGAACTTCCAAACAAGTTAGCCGAAACCATTTTTCTTTATTTTAAAATTTTCACACAGACAATGAATTAACGGTCTAACGTTAAAGAGTATCTCGATAGGAAAAAATTCAGTGACATCAAAAACATCTAACTAAAAACCTTATTTGGGACAAGAATGATTCAGAACAGATCATTATTTATTTAAACAAGTATTAACCTGAATAATTCATGATCTCCATGATAATAGGGTACAAAATCAGATATAGTCATGACTTAAAGAATTTTTCGTGTGAGAAAACTTACCAATGATCCGGCCACTTCTTGTCTATGGAATACATTATTTTGTATGTTCGCTTCATTTTTTTCTTAAAAGTGAGTTTTTCTCAGTGTCCTCTGGGTGCTCAGTGGCACCTGAAATAGCCACAAAGGGC
>JAFGSO010000230.1 GCA_016934605.1 Calditrichota bacterium
CTGATGGGCCGGGATGCCGATGATCCATACAGTGAAGGTGAGGTGGGCAAGTGCGGCGTGTCTGTCTCTTCTCTGGAGGATATGGAAATTGTTTTTGATGAAATTCCGCTGGACCAGGTGAGTACTTCCATGACAATTAACGGTCCAGCTGCCATGGTGCTGGCTTTTTATCTGGCAGTGGCAGAGAAACAGGGCATTCCCTTTGAAAAAATCCGGGGCACCTTGCAAAACGACATTCTGAAAGAATACATTGCCCAGAAGGAATGGATTTATCCTCCCCGCCCTTCCATGCGGATTATTGTGGACATGATTGAATATTGTACCGAACATGTTCTGCAGTGGAATACTGTCAGTATCAGCGGGTATCATATCCGTGAAGCGGGTTCCACCGCAGCTCAGGAACTGGCTTTTACCCTGGCTGATGGGTTTGCTTATGTGGAGGCGTGTCTGGAGCGGGGCCTGAATATCGATGATTTTGCCCCGCGACTTTCCTTTTTCTTCAATTCTCACAACGATTTTTTTGAAGAAATTGCCAAGTTCAGAGCAGCCCGGCGCATCTGGGCAAAAAAAATGAAGCACAAATATGGAGCAATGAATTCACGTTCCTGGCTGATGCGCTTTCATACCCAGACAGCCGGATGTACTCTTACTGCACAGCAGCCGGAGAATAATATTGTGAGAGTGGCCTACCAGGCAATGGCTGCGGTTCTGGGAGGGACCCAATCTCTTCATACAAATTCCATGGATGAAACGCTGGCTCTTCCTTCGGAAAAGGCAGTAAAAATTGCTCTGAGGACTCAGCAGATTCTGGCACATGAAACCGGTGTAGCCTATACCATCGATCCGCTGGGAGGGAGTTATTATGTGGAGATGTTGACAAATCGCATTGAAAAAGAAGCGGAAGATTATTTTGATAAAATAGAAAAGCTGGGAGGTGTGATCCCTGCCATCGAGAAAAATTTCTTCCAGGAGGAAATTGCCCGTGCTGCCTACGTCTATCAAAAAGAAACTGACCGGAATGAACGTGTCATTGTGGGAGTGAATCAGTTTAATGATCCGGGCGAAAAAGTTGAAATACCGCTTCTTCTGATTCCGGATGAGGTTGAAAAACAACAGATTAAACGTTTGCAGGAGCTCCGCCAGAGGCGCGATAACACAAAGGCGAAAGCAAAATTGAAGGAACTGAAAATGGCAGCCGGATCGGATATCAATCTGATGCCCCTGCTGATTGATTGTGCCAAAGCTTACTGTACGCTGGGTGAGATGGTAAATGCCCTGAAAGAAGTTTTCGGAGAGTATGAAGAACCCAAATTTTTCTAGTCTTCATTATTCATCAATCCCGATGATTACAAAGCACCAAACCTTTAAATCTGGATGCTGTATACCGATTGAAGAATTATAGGTTTATGATTTAGTATTTTGAATTTCGTTGGAATCACGCCGAAAGGCTGATCCGACCTTCGGCGTGACCTACCGGCTGATTTTTTTTAGAGTGGGTTCTTCTCTGTATCCTCGGAGTCCGTGGCACATGAAAAGCCACGGAGTCACAGAGAGCACAGAGAAGAAGATAATTAAATTGTAAATTTATGTTAAATTTGTTGAATTAATTGCCTTAGAAAATCGATTCCCGAAATATTAAAAAGTCATTTTAATCTGCGTTAAAACAAAGACCTGAATTTCACTTTTATTTCAATTTGATCAATTCATTTTATGTCACTATATTTTCAACTAAAAAAACGGGAGACTTATGGCCTCAGGAGATTATTTTGTCCATCCCACCAGCGTTATTGATGAACCCGTCACTATTGGCAAAGGGACGAAGATATGGCATTTTTGTCATGTGATGCAGGGGGCTGTTATTGGTGAACGCTGTTCATTCGGTCAGAATGTGTTTGTCGGTTCGAAGGTGGTAATCGGTAATAATGTCAAGGTTCAGAATAATGTATCCATCTATGATAATGTTTATCTGGAGGATGACGTTTTCTGCGGGCCTTCCATGGTTTTCACCAACGTGATAAATCCGCGCAGTCATATCATCCGTAAAGATGAATATATGGATACATTCATCCGGAAAGGCGCCTCGATCGGTGCCAATGCCACGGTGGTCTGTGGAATCACGCTGGGACGTTACTGTTTTGTTGGCGCCGGCGCCGTTGTCTCAAAAGATGTTCCCGATTATGCCCTGATGGTTGGTATTCCGGCAAAACGGATCGGCTGGATGTGTCACTGTGGCGTGCGGCTCCCTCTGCCGGCCTCCACGGAAGAAGAGGTTCAGGCTAACTGTGAGTTTTGTTCCTCCTCCTATAAGCTGCTGCCCGATGGCAGACTGGAAGTGATACGGGAAAAAATGCCCTGAGCCGGGACGAATCCAAATGAAATATCTGAGTGCTGCTTTCCGCATAAGCCGGCCGGTCAACGTACTGATCAGCATTTTGTCAATTTTTGTGGCTGTGTTCATTACCGGAACGCTTCAACCCCTGAGCCACGTTTTTCTGGCCTGTATTTCCGGTGGCATAATTATGGCCGCCGCCAATACCATAAACGATTATTTCGACCTGGAAATTGACCGGATCAACCGTCCCAACCGTCCCCTGGTCATGAATGAACTGACTCCCCTCCAGGCCATGAAGCTGGCAACCTTTGAATTTACTGCGGGACTCCTGCTGTCATTCTTTATCAGCTTAACGGCTTTTATTATTGCCGGTATTGTTTCATCTGTCATTTTTCTGTACTCTTTTAAATTAAAAAGAATGCCTGTTATCGGAAATCTGGCGGTCAGTTTTTCAACTGCTATGGCATTTATCTACGGTGGAGCAGCGGTCAATCGTGTGCAGGAAACCGTTGTTCCGGCTGTTCTGGCATTCTTTTATCATTTTGGACGGGAAATTATAAAAGATATCCAGGATGCAGAGGGGGACCGGCAGGAGAGAGCGCGGACATTCCCCATTATTTTCGGTGATGTGGCGGCACTTTTTTTAACCACCGCTATTTTTGTGATCCTGATGATCCTGTTGCCGCTACCATACTATTTGTTATGGTACCAGCGGGAATACTGGATCATCGTTCTGTTTGGCGTTTATCCCGTTCTGATTTTCTCCCTTGTCAGCATCTGGAAAAATAGGACACCGGTTAACCTGGGTCGCGTCAGCACCCTGTTGAAAGCGGATATGCTGGTGGGTTTGCTGGCGATATATGTGGGATAGCATGAATCAGGATGGAGAAAAGGGATAAATAAGGCTCAGGGCTCAGAGGCGCAGGGGCTCATGGAGTTTAGGCTAAAGGCTAAAGGAAATACAATACAGAGGAGGTAAAGCAGGAAAAGATACTTTGTCCACGGATTCCACTGATATTATTTTCAATTCAATTAAAAAACCATTTTTTTTAAAAAAATTTTAATGTTGATTTGAGAACTAAAATTATATAAAACATTTTTTTAATTTCATCTTTACAATAATTCGTGTTATCCTTTTTTCCATGTGCCCCTGTGCCTCTGAGCCTCTGAACCTCTGCTCCTCTGCGCATGAGCCTATTTTTTCTTTTCCCTTTTCCCTTTTCCCTTTATCCATTACCCTTTTCCCATGTTAGTAGAAAGGTTTCTGTTATGAAATTCATCTCTCTTCTCTGCGATCTGGAAGAAAAAAAAGTGGTATTAGCAACACAGTCTCCCCGGAGGATTGAACTGCTTCGATCGGTGGGACTCGATTTCGAGATCTATCCTCCCCGGATTGAGGAAAAGCAGCTGGCCGGTTACACGCCGGTGGAATATGTGAGGCATAATGCAATTGAAAA
>JAFGSO010000231.1 GCA_016934605.1 Calditrichota bacterium
AATGCCCTTATGATTAATATGCATTGCTTGCTTAGATTGATGTGCAGTTTTTAATATATCCGGAAACCTTTCTTTTTTTGCCGTAATACTACTGGTCAATTATTTTATTCCTTCATTCGATAGATTGTAATGGTCAAACAAATCAGGGGAAATGGATATGATAAGACCGGTATGCTGTTTTCAAATGTTTTGTCTGCTTTTTGTAACCTACAATGCGATAGCATTTGATCCGCTCTTTAGATCCCGCATTGATTACAGGGTAGGGAATTATCCACAGGCTCTATGCACTGCAGATGTCAATGGAGACGGGCATCCTGATATTATTGCTGCCGCTACCAATGAGGATAGTATCTCCATCCTGTTGAATTTCGGGAATGGTACATTTAACACAGCTGTTAAGTATGCAACAGGGGATTATCCCATTGGTGTATGTGCTAGCCATCTGGACAATGATTCTTACATCGATATTGCCGTTTCGAATTATTACGGTGGAAGCATTGTTTTTTTTAAGAATAACGGGGATGGAACATTTGTTAAAGTGGACAGCTGTACAGGAGGATACTTCGGCAAAATCATTTCAGATGATCTGGATGGAGACGGAGATTATGATCTGACTGCAACAGCGCCGGACCAGGACACTGTATTTGTATTCTTGAATGATGGTAACATGATGTTTAATATTGTTACCGGATATCCAGCAGGTTTGGATCCCTATGGAATTACCGTCGCCGACTTTAATAATGATCTGCATATGGATATTGCCGTTACGAATTACGTGCTGGACTCTATATCTGTTATGCTGAATGCCGGGAGTGGCAGTTTCAATCCGGCAGTTCGTTATCCGGCAGGTTTCAGACCGGCCGCACTCGTATCAGACGACTTTAATGGGGATGGTTATAAAGATCTGGCTGTGGCACAGAATGATCCTTCTGGTCTGGCGGTTTATTTCAACAATGGTGACGGGACATTTCAATCACCTGTGAACTATGAGGCAGGTTTTCATTCATGTTCAATATTTGCCGGAGACTTGAATGGAGATGATTTTGCAGATATAGTGGTAAGTAATGAAAATTCAGAAAATATTTCCCCATTCATAAATCAGGGTGATGGAAATTTTTTAAGTCCGGACCACTACCGCTCCAGCGGTGAACCCGTATGTATCGTCCTGGAGGATCTTGATGGAGATGGTGATAAAGATGTTGTTACCACTAATCAGACCAGTGGATATGCCTCCACATTCTTTAATAATGGGGACGGTACACTTCTGGTTATGGATGAATATGTGATTGGAGGCGAATTACATTCTCTCGGCGCTGCTGATATGGATGGCGACGGACTGAATGACCTGGCGGTTACCAGGTATTATCAGGATAGTATTGCCGTACTCCTCAATCAGGGAAATGGACTTTTTCCGCCTGAAGCTACGTTTTATGCTGCCGGCAATGGACCACGGAGTATTTACAGCGCAGACCTGGATAAAGATTCCGATATAGATCTGGTTACTGCTAATTCCTCACCTGCCAATGCTTCGGTATTTCTGAACAATGGTGATGGTACCTTCCAGAGTCCGGTGCCGTATCCGGCCGGAACTACGGCGCTTGCTATATATTCCGCCGATCTGAACGGAGATACACACATGGATCTCGCCGTTGCCAATGGATTTACCAATGATGTATCCATTTTTTTAAATAACGGTAACGGAACCTTTCAAACAGCGGTCAATTATGCTGCTGGAACAAGACCGGCCTCGGTTTATATTGAAGATTTTAATAATGATAATCATCCCGATGTGATTACTGCAAACACCTATTCCGACAATATATCGATTTTCATAAACAATGGAGATGGCACACTGCAGGCTGCTGTAAATTATGTTTCCGGACAAGAACCATGGTGCATTTCAGCAGCAGATTTGAATCGGGATGGGCATATGGATGCCGTAACGGCGAATTACCATGACGGCACAGTCTCTATTCATCCTGGAAACGGTGATGGTACCTTCAACATACCGATAGATTATCGGGTTGGGATGTCCCCTTCTTCTGTATACTGTTCGGATCTGAACAATGATACCTATGTAGATTTAATGGTTATTAATATGCAACCTGATAATATGACTGTTTTACTGAATGACGGGAAGGGTTTGTTTGGTAGAAAAATGTTTTATGGGGTTGGTTATAACCCCTCGTCGGTCCTGGCAAGTGATCTGGACAATGATGGTGACATGGATGTCGCTGTGAGTAATCTGGCTTCTGAGGATGTGACTGTGCTCAAGAATCTTACTGTTATGACACCGATAATTGGTAAGAATATTCAAATTCCCGGTGATTTTACGCTGTTTCATAATTTTCCCAATCCATTTAATTCGAGCACCTCAATTCAATATAGTCTTAAGCAGAGGTCCGCCGTCAAATTAACCATTTATAACCTTCTGGGTCAATCAGTGCGTACGCTTGTCGGAGAAATACAGGATCCGGGCATTAAACAGGTAGCCTGGGATGGGAGGGACGAGAGAGGAAATTCGGCGGCTTCCGGAATTTACATTCTTAAATTGCAGGCTGGTCATTTCACTTTCAGTCAAAAAATGATTGTCCTGAGGTAAAAACTCAGTTCATTGAATTCATGATAGGAAAAATTAAAGATACCGTTTATTAAGTATTACTGAAAAGTTCCGGAAAGCATATGAAAAACCTTCTGTATCTATTTCTGACTGTATTTTTATTGATTTTAAATGATGGTCTTTTTTCTCAATCGTCAGAGCTATTTATTCCCCTGAATATACAGCAGGCGTATCAGAAAAATACGCGGGCATATGATGGGGCACCCGGCGAAGCTTACTGGCAGAACCGGGCTGATTATGATATGGATATTGAATTTGATCCGCTGACCAGGCTTCTGAAAGGTACTGAAAGAATTTTATATCATAATAACAGTCCCGATACTCTGCAGGAATTGTTCATTCATTTATTTCCCGACTTATATAAACGGGGAAATCCCCGCGATTTTTTGATCAGATATCAGGATGAATCTGAAGGGATTGTATTATATGATCTGAAATTGAATGGCAGGAATCTGGATCCCGGTGGTAAAAATGGAATTGTCCATCGGGGACATTCCGGTATGCGAATTTCACTCCCGGCCCCACTCCAGCCGGGCCATCATATTACACTGGATATACTGTGGCGTTATCATCTGAATATGGAATCTCATATACGGACAGGTGCTGTTGACTCCTCCAGTTTTTTTATTGCGTATTTTTTCCCCAGAATGGCTGTTTATGATGATATCACTGGATGGAACGATTTCAAATATACCGGTGGTGTGGAATTTTATAATGATTATGGTGATTTCGATGTCAGCATATCGGTGCCCCGGGATTTTGTTGTCTGGGCAACCGGAGAGTTTCAGAATCCTGAAGAAGTGCTGCAGGAAAAATATCTGCGGAGATACCGGATTGGAGCCGTATCAGATTCTGTGATACACATCATCGATTCCACTGAATATTTGAACAGGGATATTACCCGGCAGAATTCCCGAAATATATGGCATTTCCGGGCAAAAAATGTCACCGATTTTGCCTTCGCCCTGAGCGATCATTATTTATGGGACGCAGCCAGCGTGGTAGTTGACAAAGGCAATGGACGCCGGGTGATGATGAATGCAGCTTATAATATTAATTCGAAGGATTTTCGTCACACGATCCCAATTGGCCTGAAGGGTCTTGATTTTATGTCTCGAACATTGCCGGGAGTGCCGTTTCCCTATCCGCAAATTACCGTCTTCAATTCCCTGGATGAAATGGAATATCCCATGATGGTCAATCTGGTTTCATACAATAACTTTCATTCCACCATCCGGGTGACCCTGCACGAAATGTTTCATTCTTACTTTCCATTTTATGTCGGATGCAATGAAACCCTTTATGCCTGGATGGATGAGGGCCTCACGACTTTTGCGACCTATGTTATGGCTGAATCGCTTTATACCCCTGAACATGCCGCTTTATCCTTTTATGGAGATTATCAGGGGCATATTGGTGATTTCATCGATATACCGGTATTTGTTGTTTCAGATGTTATCAAGAGACCGGTTTATTATTTCAGCTCATATACGAAACCGGCAGTCTTTTTGCTGGTTCTGCGGGATATGCTGGGAGCAGATCTTTTTGATCGTACTTTGAGGGAATTTATAAATCGCTGGAACGGAAAACATCCGCAGCCGTATGACCTATTTTTTACCTTTATGGACGTCACAGGGCATAATCTGGACTGGTTTATCAGGCCATGGATTTTCGAATATGGCTACGTGGATCTGGCTATCGGAACTGTGATGCAAGGTGCGGAGAATTGTGAGATCACTATAGAGAACAGGGGAGGATTTCCATCGCCCATTGATCTGCAGATTGAATATCAAAATGGTAAAGTTTCAGATATTCATCGCACGGCCGCGATCTGGAAAGCGGGGAATTCTGAAGTTGTGCTGAAAGTACCAATTACCGGGGAGATCAGATCAATCCTATTGAGAAACAGTACTCTGCTGGATGCAGTATTCACCAATAACAGGATGGATTTCTGAGATTTCATAAAGCCACACGATTTCATCGCATCGATGCACTACGGTATAATAATAAACACTAAAGAAGTTTTGCCAGGATTGGCAGGATAGAAAGGAGTTTATTTTTTATTTTTCCGTTCCGGATCTTTGTTTTTAAACCGGTTATCTGCTTTATAACCGGGCAGCTTTTCGATTCTGTCTTCCAGCCAGCCAATTTTCAGTCCGGTTTGCCGGTCGAAATTCGGAACAAAGGGTTTGATATCCAGCAGCGGTGTACCGTCCAGTATATCGAGATCTTCTATTATCAGGGAGGTATCTTCAATTTGTTTCAGGCGAACAATTGATATTCCAATCGGATTCGGACGTGAGGGAGCTCTGGTGGAAAACAACCCTCTCATCTGGCTATCCAGGTATGGTTGAACTTGCA
>JAFGSO010000022.1 GCA_016934605.1 Calditrichota bacterium
TCCAGAATACACCCGGCGATTTCCCAGTGCCCGGTTGTACTGTCTTTACCGGGCGAACGTTCAGCCATTTTACCAAAAGATGCCGTCGGTGCTTCTTGGTATTTCATTCCTTTTATGGGCACAATATTTCCGAGCCCGAGTTTTTCCAGATTCGGAAGATAAACACCACCAACCGCTTCGGCCAGATTACCCAGAGTATTACTGCCCCTGTCACCGAATTCTCCCGCATCTGGCAGCTCGCCGATACCAACTCCGTCCAGAATAATAATGATGGCTCTTTGGGGATCATTCATATAAGTTCAAGTCTGTATATACAATATAAGATGACTATTCTGAGGAAAAGTGACGCAAAATCTGTAGTTTATTATGTTTTGCATGTCAAAAAGTCCATACGTAGCATTTTTCAAGGAACCATAAATATATTATCAAAATCAGAATTCGGAAACATAAAATTTTTAATTAATGGCTATTTATCTGTTCATATATTGACAATCCCCTGGTATTTTAATTCAGGTGGAACAATTTTCTTTTAAATCCATATGATTCATTAAAATCGGGAAATTTTCTTTTTTCGTTCATAAAATTATGATCAAAATTCCTCTATTGTTAACTGGCCTCGGTTTTTTCATACTGTTAACAGGCCTGTTCTTAATTAATTGTGAGAGCGGGCAGAATTATCTTTCACCCGAAGGTCCAAGATTTACCGGAAAATATGCCGTTCATCCGAAAACCTTCGATGATACTCTTAAAGTGGCCTCTTTTAATATTCAGTTTTCGGAAAAAATAGAGGAAGCGATATATACCCTGCGAAATTCTCCGGATTTTGAGGAAACGGATATTCTACTGCTGCAGGAGATGGACGAAACAGGAACAGAAATAATTTCAAAAGCACTGGGTTATGACTATGTTTACTATCCGGCCACAATACATCCACAGAGTGACAAGAATTTCGGAAATGCCATTCTTTCCATTTGGCCGATAAATAATACCCGAAAAATTCTTCTACCTCATGAGTTCTATATCAACAAGACGAGACGAATTGCTGTGGCAGGGACGGTTTCTGCGGGAAATTGGCAGATACGTGTTTTCAATGTTCATATCGCAACGATTGCACTTAGCGAAGAAAAACGCCTTGCCCAGGTAGATTCTGTTATGAGAAGCATTTCCGGTCACCATTCCCGCATCATTGTCGGTGGTGATTTCAATACTATTTTTGAAAAAAATATAAAAGATCTTGACTATATTTTTACCCTGAGTGAGTTCATACGTGCCAGTAAGGGATCCGGACTCACCATCGAGAAGGGTCCGTTGGATTTTACCGTAGATCATATCTACACAAAAGGTTTCCATGTTATTGAAAATGGCATCATTGAAACCGAAGCCAGCGACCATAATCTTGTGTGGGTAAAATTGGTTGCAGATAACCGGTCAGATCAATAAAGCACGGTTAATTTCCCGACTCTCTTGCCGGATGGAGTTGAGATCCGGTATATATATATCCCGGCAGCCACAGGATTCCCGTGCTGATTGCGGCCATCCCAGCGAACCAGATTCATTCCTTCCAATCCCTGTTGAAAACTGTCTTTTACCTTTTGTCCCAGTATGTTAAATATTTCCAGATGAATTTCATCGGTCCCAGAGGGCAGGGATACGGGAAAATATACGATTCCCATGTTATGTCCATACGGATTGGGATAGGCATGAACAGAAAGTGGGGAATCCGGTCCGAATCCCTGAGACAGCTCCCACGCCCGCAATGCATCAATTTTTCCCCAGCCCCTGTCGTTATTCGGTGCCGCAGCACTATCACCAGATGTTCTCAGAACATAGAGCAGGTCATCGACATTCAAGTACGGATTCTGCTCAATAAGCAACGCTGCTACGCCGGCAGCCAGTGGACAACTTAAGGAAGTCCCTCCGGCCGGATAAAATGAAGAACCGGTTGATGCACCATATACTCCCTCTCCAAGTGCCACTACATCCGGTTTAATACGATCATCGGCAGTTGGTCCTCTGGAACTGAACAAAGAAACATTATTGCGACTATTAACCGATCCCACCGCCAGAGCATAAGGTCCGTCGGCAGGTGCGGTAATATAATACCAGGGACTGCTTCCTTCGTTTCCCGCTGAGGTAACCACCAGCACTCCCCTGATGCCCAGTTCATTGGCAGCACGGGTAATGATAGTGGTCTCGCCATCCATATCCTGGTATGTGTAACTTTCCTGTCCCGGATCGAAGGTTGAATAGCCCAATGAAGTGGAAACGATATCTGCCCCAAGTTGTTCGGCCCATTCTGCTGCCATTGCCCAGTTATCTTCTTCCGCATGGATTTCCTGATTATAAATCTCGGTTTTAGCCAGGAGAAAACTGGCATTGTAAGCCGGCCCAATCAGGGTATCCGGTAAATATCCGGCCAGTACCGAAAGCACCAGGGTTCCGTGATTATCCTGGCTGGATACGTCTCCGGGCTGATTTGAGGTTACACTGTCCTGCTGGATAAAATCATATTCCGCAATCAGCCGGGATTGAATGTGCTGAAGCGCTGGATTAGCCAGCCGGTAACCGGTATCCATCAGGGCGATGATAACTCCCTCTCCGGTTAAACCTTTTTGATGCAGCAGATGGATATTATGAAATTCTATCTGAAAGGTTGACAGTCCGTAACCAATATCCTGAAGATTATCTGACAAAAACGGTTTAGGGAACTGGATTAACGATGGTTCGGGAGCTGTTTTCTTATCAATAATCCACTTTTTGACAGGTGTCACCTTTTCAACAAAAGGTAACACCGCAATCCGTCTCAAGAGTGTATCCGAAGCATAGCCGCTCACTGCATTCAGCCATCGTGATGTGGCGTGGACCCGGAAACCCATCTGTCTCAACGTCTCGATGTAAGTCTCTTCCAGTGAAAGGTCGGCATAAATAACTGATTTGCTGAACGGATCAATTCCACGGATACGGCGACGGTCAATTACCTGAGCAGGAAGCTTTTGTTCTACCATCGCTTTCTGTTTCCCGAAACTGTACTTTTCAGCCGATCCTTTATCAGAGAAAAATACCCAGTGACGCCTTTGGTCTGCCGCAGCCAGCAAAATAAAACAGAGCAGAAATATCAAACCCCGTACAAAAAGCGCCATGTCACTACTCCTTACGTAAATATTGGCTTTCTGAAGTGATTTTATTCCACGGTTTTTATATAAACCCGTTTCATAATCACAGGATTCACCGGAGACTGACCTTCTACCGGCATGGAGGCGATTTCATCTACAATCTCCATTCCCTCCACAACCTGCCCAAAAATGGTGTAACCCATCATATCGAGCCGGGGCTGGGGATTGAGACAAATATAAAATTGACTACCGTTGGACCTTTTCTCCGGATTAACCGCGTCTCCCTGGCGGGCGGCCCCAACCGATCCCCGCAGATGGGGAATTCCAAGCTCTGCCGGAATGGTGTATCCGGGACCACCGCGGCCGTCGTTTTTAAGATCGTTATCCTTGCTTAAAGGATCGCCTCCCTGGATGACGAAACCGGGAACCACCCGGTGAAAAGTTGTGCTGTCCAGAAATCCCTCCCGGGCCAGTTTTTTGAAATTATCACTGTGAAGCGGAGTCTCTTCTTCATTGAGATCTATAATAATGTTACCAATTTCAGTTTCAATGACTAAAAGTTCTTCCTTCGTTTCGCTGTCCTGGGAATAAGCAGTGGGGATCAATATCGATAATGCCAATAATACGCAAAATATGGTTTTCATGATTTATCTCCTGAGTATGTATTTAAATCGTTTTCTCCAGGAAAAAAGATATGCCATTATACTACAGAAGAATGTAGCAGGGTTTCAACCTTTTTTAAAAAGCGAATTAAAATTTTAAAAATACTACATCAATTATTCTATATCACCGGCTGTTAATCCCGTCAGAAAACTGATTCTGGGTGAATTATTATTCCGTGCTCCATTATTTGACCTTTGTTTTGATTTATCAATTTTATTATATTTTTAAGCTTTTAAAAATATAAATTACAGAACATTACGTTTTCGGAGGCCATATGAATATTCAAATGGTGGATGTAAAAAGACAATATCAGCGGTACAAAACGGAAATTGATGCAGCTGTGATGGAGGTAATGGCATCCGGACAGTTCATCAATGGACCTGCTGTCCATAAATTTTCCGAAGATATTCAAAACTATCTTGGAGTGAAAGCAGCCATCCCTTGCGCCAGCGGTACCGATGCCCTGCAGCTGGCCTTAATGGCGATGGATATTGTTCCGGGCGATGAGGTCATCACCACCCCATTCACTTTTGTAGCAACCGCCGAGACTATTGCCATCCTTGGTGCAAAACCGGTGTATGTGGACATTGATGACAAAACCTTTAATATCAGACCCGATCTTATCAAAGAGGCAATAACCTCACGTACAAAAGCCATTATTCCGGTCCATCTTTATGGGCAGTCAGCTGATCTGGATCCGATTATTGAAGTTGCCTGCGACAATAATCTAGCCGTTATCGAAGATGCCGCACAGGCGCTGGGAGAAAAATACAAAGGAAAACCGGTTTGCACTATGAGTCTTTTGTCCTGCATCTCCTTTTTCCCCAGCAAGAATCTTGGTGCCTTCGGGGATGGCGGAATGGTGACAACCAACAACGAAAATCTGGCAGAAAAAGTCCGTCAGATTGCCAATCATGGATCCAGTGAGCGCTATTATCACAATTTTCTTGGAGTAAACAGCCGCCTGGATACCATTCAGGCCGCCATTCTCAGGGTAAAATTGAAACATCTGGACGAATGGAATCAGGCAAGGCACGAAAACGCGATATATTATTCAGAAAATTTGCAGATGCCCGGTATAATTACTCCATTCATCGCAGATTTCGCAAATCACATCTTCCATCAGTACACCATTCAGGTGGAAAGTAACCGCAATGAACTGCAGAAATATCTGAACGGGAAAAAAATTCCGAACGCCATTTATTATCCCATTCCACTACACCTGCAAAAGGCTTATCGTGAGGTTTCCGGTTACCGGGAAGGAGATTTTCCGGTTTCGGAGAAAATGGCCGAACGGGTAATTTCATTGCCGATGCATCCCGATCTCACCCGGGAGGAACAGGATTATATTATTGAAGCTGTCAGGGAATTTATGCAGCAATAGGATAGTAAAGCAGAGGAAACTGTTATGCTTGATATGAAATTCATTCGGGAAAATCCCGATCTGGTAAAACAGGGAATCAGAAATAAAGGTGAAAAAGCTGATGTGGACGGCATCCTTGAACTGGATGAAAAACGCCGCACCATCATTCAGCAGGTAGAAAGCCTGAAACATGAACGGAATGAAATGTCTCAGGAAGTGAGCAGACTGAAAAAAGAGGGAAAACCTGCAGACGAGGTAATATCCCGTACCCGCGAAATTTCACAGACGATAAAAGATTACGATGAAGATCTTAAGAAGATAGAATTTTCACTGAAGGAAATGCTGGATTGGATTCCCAATCTTCCGCATGAATCTGTGCCAGTAGGAAAGGATGCTTCCGATAATGTGGTGATCCGCGCCTGGGGAAAAATACCAGAGTTTGATTTTGAAATATCCGGCCATCTGGAAATTGCAGAACGGCTGGATATCATCGATTTTCCGCGAGGCAGCAAGGTATCCGGCCGTGGGTTTCCGGTATACAAGGGGAAAGGTGCCCGGCTGGAACGGGCGCTTATTAATTTTATGCTGGACACCCACAGCGCGGAACACGGTTACAGAGAGGTATTTACACCGTTTCTGGTTAACCGGGAAAGTATGTATGGTACAGCCCAGCTTCCCAAGCTGGAAGAAGATATGTATCTTTGCCAGGAGGATGATCTTTTCCTGATTCCCACTGCCGAAGTTCCCATAACCAATCTGCACCGGGACGAAATACTGGACGGTGAAAATCTCCCGGTCAGATATTGTGGGTACACCGCCTGTTTCCGCCGGGAAGCCGGATCCTGGGGAAAGGAAACCCGGGGTTTTCTGCGGGTTCATCAATTTAATAAAGTTGAACTTGTTAAAATAGTAACACCGGAAAGTTCCTACCAAGAGCTGGAATCACTATTAAAGGATGCCACCCGGATTCTGGAGCTGCTGGGAATACCATACCGGGTTATAGAACTCTGTACCGGCGATCTGAGTTTTGGCGCTGCCAAATGTTACGATATTGAAGTATGGTCTCCATTTGAAAAGCGCTGGCTGGAAGCGAGCAGTTGCAGTAATTTTGAGGATTTTCAGGCCAGACGGTTGAATTTGCGTTTCCGCCGGGTTCCCACGGCAAAGCCGGAATTTCCCCATTCCCTGAATGGTTCGGGACTGGCGACTTCCAGGCTGATGGTGGCTCTGCTGGAAGTTAATCAGACTGATGAAGGTTCGGTAATGGTCCCTGACGTTCTACGAAAATATACCGGTTTTCCGATAATCAAGCGTGAGGATTATTAGGCTTCATGCTGCATCTCATATTTTTTATCATAATATTTGTTTCTGCCACTGTTTTTTGTGCCATTCTGGCAATTTTCGGTGGAATATTCAATCCGTATTCCTCATATAATACTGCGGTAATTCGCCTGTGGGCCAGGATCTCCGTGATTGCTGCCGGCGTTAAACTCCGGATAGAGGGACTGGAAAATATCCGTCCGGAAAATTCCTATGTGGTTGTTGCCAATCATCAAAGTCATATGGATATACCGGTAATTAATGTGGCTCTGCCAAATGCTTTACGAATCATCGCCAAAAAAGAATTGTTTACAATTCCCTTTTTAGGATGGGGAATGAAGGCGGTGGGAATGCTGAAAATTGATCGGACCAACCAGAAAAAATCAATTGAGACGCTTAAAGGTGCAGAAAATATTATTCGGTCTTGTAATCTATCGATTCTGGCATTTCCGGAAGGGACACGAAGTCCGGATGGTAAGATCCACAACTTTAAAAAAGGACCATTCATTATGGCCATTAATACCGGTATTCCTGTTCTTCCTGTTTCTATCAGCGGTACCCGGAATATTATTCCAAAAGGAAAAATCCGGATCAATAGCGGTCCGGTTAAAATAGTGATTCATCCTCCCATAGATACGTCTCGATACACCCTGGAAAACCGGAATAAACTGGTTCAGAAAACCCGGAATTTCATAGAGAAAGGTTTTATCGAAAATTATGGCCGATCATCCTAACCTGATAATCGTGAGGCATCCCCTGCTGTCCGACCGGCTGGCACACATCCGTGCAAAGGACACTCAACCGGCAGAATTTCGCCGTCTTTTAAACCAGGTTGCAACACTCATGATCTATGAGGCCTGCCGTCATTTCGAAACCAGGGAGCAACAAGTGGAAACTCCCATGGAATTCACCACGGTCAGCGTTTTAAGCCATGAAATAGTTGTGGTACCTATTCTACGCGCCGGATTGGGTATGATAGATGGTATCCTTTCAATTATTCCGGAGACCAAAATTGGTATCATGGGCTTATACCGGGACGAGATTACTCTGAAACCGATCGATTATTACCGGAATCTTCCTGCGAACATGGCAAATATGGATGTTTTGCTGGTAGATCCGATGCTGGCAACCGGGGGAAGCGCTTCAGCCGCGGCTGCTACTTTAAAAAAATGCGGAGCCAGACGCATTACCATGATGTCCATCATTGCATCACCGGAGGGAACGGAAGTCATGAGAAGAGATCATCCGGATATCATTATTTATACCGCTTCACTTGACCGAGAATTGAATGAAAAGGGATATATTCTGCCGGGTCTGGGTGACGCGGGTGACCGGTTTTTCGGCACCTGAAAGACTGAGCTGGCAAAGAATGGGATTTTCTTTGGTGGTCTAAGTTCACACCGCGATACCTGTGGTATTTGGAGGCTGTATCAAAGTCCTATTATATGAAATAATATACATTATTACGAATATTCAACATTCAAAGAATCTCTCCCCCTTCGCCCCCTCTCTTGACAAGCGAGAGGGTTGGGGGTAAGATAATAAATTTAATATTGAATAGCTAAATTCATAATTATAAACATATTTTGACTTTTGATACAGCCCCCAATCTATATAAGCATAATCAAAACAGCACTTCACATCAGTTATTATGCTGTCATCCTGCTCAAAAAAAATAGTTTTATTTCTATTCAAGAAGACCCACCTGCCAGAAATTTTTCCAGCCGCCGTATGGACAGCGGTGCAGAACCTTCATAATGGTTGTTGACGTTCAGATAAACTTCCATTTTTCTGTCCAGAAGATCCCGCACAATATCCGCTATCTGTTTTAATTCAATGTCCTTCGGTTCCAGTATCCTGTCCCAGCTGCCGCCGCTGAGGTCTTCAATGTTACTGCGGTCCGGACCATGTAGTCTTATGACGACGCTATCCGAAAGTAAATTCTCAAATTTTTTGTATATTGATACTACAGACGGCATGTAGTATCCCTGTAAAAAGACATGTGAAATCCCTAGATTTCTGAGAAATTCAAAGTAGGATCGGTTCAGGTAATTAGGATTTCTTATTTCCACCGCATACTGGAAATCCGGGTCTGTTTGTTCCAGAAATTTTTCAAATTTTTCCATAAATGTGTCCTGATTTGGCATCTTATGCTTGTTCAGATATTCAAACTGGAACATTAACGGTCCGAGCTTTTCCTTCATGGGTGAAATCAGGTGAAGAAAATCACTGAATAAGGGTAGGGAAAGAAAATGAGGATTTTCAACCAGAGGATCGGTTTTTTTCTTGCGATAATAATGAGTTAAGGTAATGCTATTGGGAATTTTCACCGTGAAACGGAAATTTTCCAGAACAGAATCGACATATTCCCGAACAGTAGAGGGCGAGGGAAGTGCTACTTTTTCAACACCAAAAAGCGACCAGAACCACTGATCGATTTCAACCGTGTTATACTTTTGACTATATTCAGCGAGATGGTTCTGCGGTTTCGGTTCGGAATAGACCAGTCCATGCCAGGAATTGTATTTCCAGCTGCAGGTTCCGATTCTCAATTTACTCATGTATTTTCTCCGATTACAACCTTTCCGCCTTGTTCCATTCCCGGCAATTCAGCGGAGTCTTCCTCCGGCTCATCAATATATTCGGACAAAACGCCAAAGCGAGCCCA
>JAFGSO010000232.1 GCA_016934605.1 Calditrichota bacterium
CTGTCAACTAATAAGAGAACAAGATACAAGAAAACAAGAAAAACAGAGAAACAGAAAGCAGTCAGAACAGGTAGCCAGAGACCAGCAACCAGAGACCAGCAGCCAGCATCCAGTAGCCAGCAACCAGAAGCCAGTATCCAGTATCCAGCATCCAATTTTTTCCTGTTTGCATGAACCTGCACAATACACTTACATTTTGGTAAAAGGTTTTATTTTAGCAGGCCTTGAAAAACTTTGTGAATCATGACAAAAACAGGTGGAACGATGCAGAACAAAAGGGGATTTGCGAGTGATAATAATGCCGGCATTCATCCCGAAATTTTAAAAGCGCTGGAGATGGCTAATGACGGTCACGTCATTGCGTATGGAGATGATCCTTATACAGAAAAAGCGATTGAAAATTTCCGGCGGATTTTCGGGAAGGACGTCGAGGTCTTCTTTGTATTCAACGGAACGGCGGCCAATGTTCTGGGAATCACCGCCATTACCCGGTCCTTTCATGCTATCATCTGTTCGGATCTGGCCCATCTCAATGTAGATGAGTGTGGTGCACCGGAAAAATACACCGGCTGTAAACTGCTTATCGTTCCCTCTCCGGATGGCAAGCTGACACCGGATGGTGTTGCCGGGCATCTCCATGGATTCGGATTTGAACATCACGCACAACCAAAAGTGGTCAGTATAACCCAGGCCACCGAGATGGGTACAGTTTATACGCCATATGAAATAACCGCGCTGGCGGAACTGGCTCATTCGAAGGGACTGTACCTGCACATGGATGGAGCCAGAATTGCGAATGCCGCAGTGAGTCTCGGGCGCGGATTCCGGGAGATTACTGTTGATGCCGGTGTGGACATTCTATCCTTTGGAGGGACTAAAAACGGAGTTATGCTGGGGGAGGCAATTATTTTTTTCAATCCGGAGCTGTCCCGCGATTTTAAATACATTCGCAAACAGGGTATGCAGCTTGGCTCAAAAATGCGATTTATATCGGCTCAGTTTTCAGCTTTACTGGAGAATGATCTATGGAGACAAAATGCTGAGCATGCCAATGAAATGGCGCAGTATCTGGCAGAAAAAATCGAGCAGATTCCGGAGATAAAAATTACCCAGCTGGTGCAGGCCAATGCAGTGTTTGCCATTTTTCCGGCAGAACTGATCCCCGAACTTCAGAAAAAATACTTTTTCTATGTGTGGAATGAAGCGACTTGCGAAGTCCGCTGGATGACCTCCTTCGATACCACCCGCGAGGATGTGGATGGATTTGTGGCGGAAATCCAAAAATTATTGGGATATAAAGGTATAAGGTATAAGAGGGGCTAGAGAAGAATCGAACGATGAGATAAATTTGTGATTCATTTCTGAAGTAGTTTCTTTTTAAAAAGACGCTTGAGGAAAATTTTTATTTTCTGGTTAGAGAATATAATTCATGAAATAATATAAACTTCTACACGTTTTTCTTCATACCTCTATACCTTTATTCCCCTATACCCTTATTTCCAACCTTGTTCCTTAAATTTTGAACCATGAGCCCTTGAACGTTTCATTTTCCTAACTTGCAAAATTTACCAGAATATCTTATTTTAGAATGTTTAAACAAAAAGAAAAATCGAAGGGAGAAATGTATGACTGAAATTTTGGATGTACTGGCACGGGAAATTCTGGACAGTCGGGGAAATCCGACAGTGGAAGTGGAAGTTCTGCTGGAGAGCGGTGAGGTGGGTACTGCCGCAATCCCTTCAGGCGCCTCCACCGGGGAACACGAGGCGGTTGAACTGCGTGATGGCGATAAAGAACGCTATGGCGGTAAAGGTGTGTTAAAAGCCGTTCAGAATGTAAATGATATCATTGCCGAAGAGATTATCGGACTGGATGCCACCGATCAGATCGGAATCGATAGCCTGTTGATCTCACTGGATGGCACCGAAAACAAAGAAAAATTAGGTGCAAATGCAATTCTGGGAGTCTCTGTGGCAGTCGCCAAAGCGGCAGCCGGAGCTCTGGGACTTCCGCTGTATCAGTATCTGGGAGGTGTGAACGCCAAGATGCTGCCGGTGCCCCAGATGAATATTCTGAATGGCGGTTCTCATGCAGATAATAATGTGGATCTGCAGGAATTCATGGTCATGCCGGTAAGTGCCCCCTCTTTCCGGGAAGCGCTTCGCATGGGCGCGGAAGTTTTTCATACCCTGAAGAAAGTGCTTCACAGTAAAGGTTATAATACCGCGGTTGGTGATGAAGGAGGCTTTGCTCCGGACCTGAAATCCAATGAAGAAGCAGTTGAGGTGATTCTGGAAGCAATAAACCAGGCAGGCTACAAACCCGGAAAAGATATTTTCCTGGCTCTGGATCCCGCCAGCAGTGAATTTTTCGATACTTCAAAAAAAGTGTATGTTCTGAAATCTGAAAAGAAAGAACTCACCCCGGATAAAATGGTGGACTATTATGCCGACTGGGTGAATAAATATCCGATTATTTCCATTGAAGATGGTATGGCTGAAGACGACTGGGATGGCTGGGAGGCTATCACCAAAAAACTGGGTCAAAAAATTCAGCTGGTTGGTGACGATATTTTTGTGACCAATACCAAAAGATTGCAGATGGGTATCGACAGGCATATCGCCAATTCGATCCTTATTAAACTCAATCAGATCGGTACAGTTACTGAGACACTGGATTGCATCGAGATGGCTCACCGGGCCGGATATACTACGGTGATTTCTCACCGTTCCGGTGAAACCGAAGACAGTACAATAGCCGATGTGGTAGTGGCAGTGAATGCCGGCCAGATTAAAACCGGTTCAGCATCGCGAAGTGACCGGATCGCAAAGTATAATCAACTCCTCCGAATTGAAGAAATGCTTGCAGAAGAAGCCCGTTATTTTGGCGATCAGGTTATGAAACGCAGATCGTAAATTACACTCATAAACGGCTGTCTTTCCTCTAATCCGGAAAGGCAGCCGGATTATTTAAATGGCACAACAAAAGAAAAGAAAAAAAACCACCTATTCCTATCGCAGAAATCCGGAACACAGAAAAAGGATTTTGAGCTGGATTCTGCTTCTGATACTGGGTGTGATATTATTTATATTTCTCTCCGGAAATAGCTCACTTATTAAGTTATATTCCCTCCATCAGAAACGAAACAGACTGATCGAACAAAAAAAAGCTCTGATAAAACAAAATCAACAACTGAGTGAAGAGATCGAGAAACTAAAAAATAATGATGAATATATTGAGAAAATGGCCCGTGAAAAGTATAATATGAAAAAAGAGAAAGAAGAAGTTTATATTATTAATTCAAAATAAATCGGCCCAGATCACCTCATTTTATTCTCAGATTTTTTCATTATTATTTATTTAACAGGGAAACCTGTCCGGCCGGATGAATCGTCATTTTAATCAACATTTTTTTATTGTTATCATCTTCATCAAAAGCCTGTCGCTTGCCGATCCCGCAGAATATCAGTTAAATCTATTCAAAGATAATTTGAGCTGGAACTGGCAGGGACGGTTTCTGTGGGATTCCGGGGAGGAGGGACGTTCCCGTTTCTATTTACTAGATGGATTCAGCAGTAATCTGTTTGTGCAGAGCAGA
>JAFGSO010000233.1 GCA_016934605.1 Calditrichota bacterium
CGGTCTGACGGTCTCCGATTATCAATTCCCTCTGGCCACGTCCAATGGGTATCATTGAATCGATGGCTTTCAGACCGGTCTGAAGAGGTTCTTTAACCGGCTGCCGGTAAATGACACCCGGCGCTTTCTGGTCAACAGGAGAATATTCCCTGGTTTTAACCGTTCCTTTGCCATCTTTGGGTTCGCCGAGAGGATTCACCACCCTTCCCAACAATTCCTTGCCCACCGGAACCTGCATAATCCGCTTGGTCCGACGGACGGTGTCTCCCTCTTTTACCAGATAATCCTCACCGAACAGAACACAACCAACATTGTCTTCTTCCAGGTTCAAAACCACCCCCATCACATCATGGGGAAATTCCACCAGTTCTCCGGCCATAACCTTTGATAATCCGTAAACACGCGATATCCCGTCACCTACTTCCAGAACGGTCCCCACGTCGTAAACGTCGGTTTCTTTTTCATAGCCGGCCAGTTGTTTCTTGAGAATGGCAGATATCTCATCAGGTTTAACATCAACGGCCATCGATAATCCTCATTATTTTAGACTTCAGACTTTCTCATCCCGGGGAAACCATTGTTTCCCGGAGTTTGTTCAACTGATTCCGAATACTGGTATCAATTACGGTATCACCTATCCTCACAATAAAACCCCCCAGGAGACCCGAATCCACCTGCTGTTCCAGTACCACATCCTGACCGGAATAACGGTCCAGCTGTTTTTTGAGGCTGGAGAGTTGTTCATCTGTCAGCTCATGAGCAGAAATCAGTTGTCCCCGTAAAATTCCTCTCGACTCATCGAGCAGCTTCAGAAAATATCCAATGATTCCGGGGAGATATTCCTCCCTTTTTTTGTCCAGAAGAAAGAAAATAAAATTATATGTCAGCGAATCAATTCTGTTTTTTAAAAATTCCCGGACAAAATTTTTCTTATCAGAAGTCTGAATCACGGGGGATTCCAGAAATTCTACCAGTTCTTCTGAACCGGCAATCATTTGCTGGATCTGTTTGAGATCCTCTCCCACGGATTCCAGTTTATTTTCATCTGCGGCCAGTTCGAACAGAGCTCTGGCATATCTTCGGACAACTCGTGACTCCATCAGGGAACTGTTTCCTAGTTTTTCTTTAACTGATCCAGATCTTTAATATAACTGTCGATCATGTCCCGATGCTTTTTTGAATCCAGGTTTTCCTGGATCAGCTGAGACGCTGCCTGGATTGCCAGATCGGCCACCTGTTTTTTGAGTTCCAGGACTGCTGCTTCGGTCTCTCTTTCTATGTCCGCCCGGGCTCTCTCGTGCAGTTTTTGCGCTTCTTCTCTGGCCTTCTGGATCATTTCATTTTTAATATTTTCTGCAATATCCTTATTTTCTTTCAGCATTTTCTGGATATTTTCCTGTGCTTCGGCCATCATCTTCTGTTGTTCTTCCATCAGTTTCTGTGCTCCCAGCTGGGTTTCCTCCGCTTTGCTCAGTGAATCGCTGATGGTTTTTTCTCTTTTTTCAACCGCCTCCATCAGAGGTTTCCAGGCAAGTTTGGCCAGCACGAAAAAAAGCACCAGAAAGGTGACCCATGTCCATATCATTATGCCGGGTTCAAGTTGAAGCATATTTCACCACTATGTTTTTAATTATTTCAAGCTTAATAAGAAACAGATCACCAGTCCGAAGAAGGCCACGCCTTCGATGAGAGCAGCCGAAATAATCATGGAAGTTCGGATGGCGTTTGCTGCTTCAGGTTGTCTGGCAGTTCCTTCCATGGCGGCACTGCCGATACGGCCAATTCCCAGACCAGCTGCAATCGCCACAATTGCCGCACCAATACCAGCAGCCAGATACGCCAATGCAAGATCACTCATTACATCCTCCTTTGTGATTAAGTTAGATCCTCTATCAAAAAATCAATGTTCGGGATGCATCGCCATCCCGATAAACAGCGATGATAACATTGTGAATATGTATGCCTGAATGAATGCTACCAAAATTTCAAGCAGATTGATAAAAATGGCAAATCCAATAGCAAATGGTGAAACAAAAAAACTGCCAATGGCAATTATAAGGCCTATGAGTGCATAGATAACAGTGTGACCGGCAATCATATTGGCGAAAAGTCGCATGGCCAGTGCAAAAGGTTTGGTGAAAAGACCAAAAATTTCGATGGGAACCACTACAAATACCAGCGGAAGAGGAATACCATGAGGCACCATACTTTTCCAGTAACCGATAGGCCCGTTCTTGACCATACCCATAATTTGCGTGGTGAAGAAGGTAACGATAGCCAGTGAGGCTGTTACCGAAATATTTCCGGTAGCTGTTGCGAAAAGCGGGATAAGTCCCATCAGGTTACAGGTGAGGATAAACAGGAACATGGTTGAAAGCAGCGGGGTCATCCGCCTGCCATCCTTCGGCCCCATATTGGGAATCGAGATTTCATCCCGCACAAAAAGCACCACCGATTCCAGAATGGCTGCAAAGCCACGGGGTACCAGACTTTTTTTCCGGAAAAGGAGCCAGAATGTCACTATCAGAAAAAACGAGGCGAACCACATCATCACAACATGCTGAGTAATGGAAAGATCTATTTCAACTCCGAACAAATGGAATGGCTCGAATCTGGGAAGGTGAATGTGATAGCCCAGCAGATTCCATTCGTGGGAATCCTGAATATGATGAATGATATACCGTCCCAGGTCCGGCTCATGTTCCGGTGACTGCGCGACAGCGGTTGTATCGGTCATCCAGAATTTCCTCTTTTCAGCGACGATTGATGTATAATCCAGATTTCCAGAGCCAGAAAGCTGAAATAAGCTACCAGCAGCGAAAGGATCAGAGTGAACTGTTCCATTCCAAAATAAAAAAGAACGAGCAGGAGAATAAACATAGCAGCAAATCTCACAAACATTCCGCCGAAAAATGCTGTATAGAACAGTTTATCCGGCTTGTTTATACCCCGCGCGATTACTATTGCACCTGTCAGAAAATTCAACCAGGCTATTACCAGCCCTGTCCAGGCTTCCGGAAATCCGATTTCCGTCAGGCCGGAAACCATTAAAAAGATTAAAAATATCGCAAATATTGCGAATAAATGAAAACTCTTTTTAAAAAAATTATAGAAGGTCATACTGGTAAAGGTCTTTCAGATTATGGGACAATTCCCGGAGCGAGCTGGCGACATTTTAGGGGGAAGGTTTATTACTCTTATCTTCCTGCATCACCGTTTTAATGAAATGATAGAATCCGGAGACGACGCCGATCACTGCACCTGCAACAGTGAGCCATGGTGTAGTATCCCAGCGCTCATCCAGTTTTATTCCAATCCAGGTAAAAATCAGCACAGATAGAAACCAGACCGTTCCCACATTGAGGTATGGTGCTGCTTTCCTATATGCCTCACCAAGGCTTTCAATATTTTTAGAAGTATTTTTCTGAGCAGATTTATTCTGTTTTTCCGGCGGTTTTTTCATCACCACCGCTTGCTCCTCCCGTCTGATAGCTCAGGGTACTGGAAACTGATTTAGTGGATTTCTGGGCACCCATATCAGACTTCCCCTGGAAGATGGCTCCTTCATCAATCACCAGTTTTTTAGCTTTCAGATTGCCGATAACAACCGAATTTGCCTCCAGCACCAGTTTTTCTTCAACCCTGATATCTCCCTCGATTCTTCCGCCGATAACCGCCATTCTGGCATTGACTTCACCGGATACATCTCCTTTTGCCCCTACGGTAAGGGTATCTCCGGCTTTCACCGCACCCTTCACACGTCCGTCTATCCGAAGACTTCCTTTGGTTTCCACTGAACCTTCAACATAAGTTCCTGAACCCAGAAAATTGAGTTCATTGGATCCTTTGAAATTTTCGGGCGTCTCTTTTGTTTTCAGCGCCATAATAATGCTCTCCCTTACATATAACTAATTATTCAGATCAACTACCAGAACCCGGGGATCTATCGGAGATCCGTCTTTCCAGATCTCAAAATGAAGATGCGGTCCAAAAGATTTCTGACCGGAATTGCCGAGATATCCGATTATCTCACCCTGTTCGATTACCTGATTTTCATAGACAATATTTCGAAGATTATGCTTGTAATAGCTGTAATATCCTTTTTGATGCCCAATAACAATTGTATTTCCGCCATCAATGGTCCACCCCGAGAAAAGCACAATGCCGCTGCCTGCCGCCTGAATGGGAGTACCTTCCGGAGCAACAATATCCACACCATTATGGAGATTTTTATTAAAATCCTGGCTGATGAATCCGGTAAGTGGCGCTTTCACCGGGATGGAATTAAAAACAGAGAATGTCCCCGGATTGGAATTAGATTCCGCATTAGCAGTTGTATTAACATTTTCGAGTTCACTCTGTAAATTCACATAACCCATCAGGCTGTTGCGCACCTTCCGTCCATAATTTTTCAGCTTATCGAGCTCGGTATTCAGCTCGTTTATCTGTTGCAGCTGTTGCGTAAGCTGTTCATTCTGCTCACGCAGGCTGATGTTCTCATAGGCTTTCTGCACAAGTTTTCCGTATGTAATTGCTCCCAGCACAACAGCTACGAAAATGAAGATCATCAGCAGAGCCGCTGCCGTGAGCACCGAATAGCGAATTCTGATATTTTTGGGCGACGATTCATCATCCGGAATCAGGACAATGCTTAAGAACTTTTTTTTGAATTTTTTATGTGCCACAGGTATACCCGAAATTGTTTATTTATATTTTAATTTCATCGAACAATTCTAATAATCGGTCTAAATCTTCCCGGGAATAGAAAAAAATTTCAATACTCCCACCATCCTTTTTAGTATGCAATTTTACCTGAGTTCCAAATTTTTCACGAAGGTTTCCCTCTGTACGTGAAACAAAAGGGGATTTTTTCCTGGCCTGTTTCTGTAACTGAAAATGAGGAGAACCGTCCCGGGCTTTTTTCACCTCATCTTCAACCTTCCTTACGGAATAACCGTTTTTAACAACTTTCTTCCATAACTCGATCTGAGTGGCTGAATCCGGCATCCCCAGCAATGCTCTGGCATGTCCTTCGCGAATTTCTCCCTTCTTCAGACTTTCCTGAATTTTTTCAGGCAATTTCAGCAGACGGAGCATATTGGCAACAGTGGCCCGGTCTTTTCCGATTTTTTCGGCCACTTCTTCCTGGGTAAGATTGACTTCATCGATAAGTCTCTGATAACCGTTCGCCAGATCAATGGGGTTCAGGTGTTCCCTTTGAACATTCTCCACCAGAGCCATCTCCAGCATATCTTCATCGCTGGTGATATCAAGAATATAGGCAGGAATCCATTTCAATCCCACGGCAATGGCCGCCTTCAAGCGACGTTCTCCGGCTATCAACTGATATCGACCGTCCTCCACCGGCCGTACTGCCACAGGCTGGATGATGCCCTTCTCACGAACCGAGTTTTTTAATTCCTCAAAGGCTTCACTATCCATTTCCATACGCGGCTGAAACGGATTCGGATCGATGAGCCCCACATCAATTTCATGTAACGCTTTCTTCAGTTTGGGTGCAATCTGGTCCACGGGAGTTGAAATCAGTGCATCCAGACCTTTACCAAGCCTCGTTTTCGATTTCATCAGATAACAATTCCTCTGCAAGCTTCATATAATTGGTGGCCCCGGTGGATGTGGCATCATACATCAAAATGGGTAAACCAAAACTCGGGGCTTCACTGAGTCTGACATTTCTGGCAATAACAGTGTCATAAACTTTATCTTTGAAATAATTTCTTACCTCGCCTGCTACCTGATTACAAAGATTTAGCCGGTTATCATACATTGTCAATAAAACACCGGAAATAGTCAGATTCTCATTCAAATGTTTCTGAACAAGCCGCACCGTATTGATCAGTTGACTCAAACCTTCCAAAGCATAGTATTCACATTGAATGGGAATAAGAACACCGTCTGAGGCCGTCAATGCATTCAAAGTGAGAATACCCAGAGACGGCGGACAATCGATAATCATATAATCATATTCACCATTTATTTTTTTCAGAGCTTCCCGTAATAGCTGTTCGCGGGCAATAACCTGTACAAGTTCAACTTCGGCACCCACCAGATTAATATGTGAGGGCAGCAAATCCAGGTTGGGTACCTTGGTAGATTGAATCGCTGTATTCACCGACTCCCGGTTCACAATTACATCATAAATACTGGTGGAAAGGGATCTTGAATCGATACCCAGTCCCGATGTGGCGTTTGCCTGAGGATCGATATCAATGAGAAGGGTTTTTTTTTCGGCAATTGCCAGACATGAAGCAAGATTTACTGCGGTCGTCGTCTTACCGACACCACCTTTTTGATTCGCGATTGCAATTGTCATTGTCATGTTGTTATGTGTCTTTAAAAGCTCTGGAATTTAAAAGACACCTCCATCAAAATCAAGCCTTTTTAAAGACGAAAAACGCCACAGGAGAGACGCATTTGTTTCCGAATCAGTGGCCATTTTTAACAAAATTGGTGCTGAATTGAAAACTTTAAGATATATTTCTTTCCAGTACGCCGCTTACTTCTACGGAATCCCTGTCAGATCGAATGGACTCACATAATCACCAAACATTTTCTGAGTCTGAATAAGCCTGTTCTTCTGTTTCTCCAGTTCATCGAAAACCAATGAAGGTATATCCATTAAACCGGCAAAAATATCGAAAACTCTTTTGATTTTCCGGAGATTTTCGGGAATGCGCAGCGTAAACTGACTGATGTAGTCTGCTTCTGAATATTTATGACCCAGTACGTGTCCAAACAGATCGGCGAGATCCCGATAAAGTGGAATCCTGCCGGTTGGAGTTTGAATGGCATCCACATCACCGTTTACGCGCAATTCCATCCATTTAAACCATACCTTTTTATCGTTTTTTTCGTTGAGAAATTTACCATCTTTATCCAGCAGAAAATAATTCACCGAAAAAATCGACGGTGGATCTGACAGATTTTTCCCAAATTCAAGATTACTTTCTATATATTTTCCGATGGATATTGAGAGAAAATCCAGATTTGACATGGGATTAAATTCTCTGACACCCGCTTTGCCCAATGTAGCCGCAGTCGTTTCCGACTCCAGTGCAGCTCCCTTTGTGATAATTCCATGTATCCAGTTGAAGGCTTCTTCCACCGGAACAGATGTGTCCGCATCCCTTCCGCCATAGACAATCCCTCCTATTTTAACACCTTCAGAATCGTGTGCGGCCGGATCCAGGTTTTCCATCGCATCCAGCGAAATAGTAAATCTCGCGTTGGGATGTGACGACGGTATTTCCTTTCCGGCATCATCCAGTTTCCCGGGATACCATTCTCCGGAATGATTCATTCCCCGCTCAGGTACAGCGCCATCCTTGCCCTTCCAGTAAGCTTCCTTATCTTCAGTTATCAAAATATTCGAAAAAATGATTTCATTGGGCGAATGAAGGGCTTTCCATTGAATCGGATCATCCTTGGAATTGATTCCCATAATAATTCCGAAAATTCCCTTTTCAACATTGACGGCTCTTACCTCCCCATTATTTTTTCGAAGATAGGCAATA
>JAFGSO010000234.1 GCA_016934605.1 Calditrichota bacterium
AACCAGCTTCAAATCAAGGTACATTAGTGAATTGTTCGTAATTGACTTATATCAAAAAATTTCGGAGCTAAGGCAATAATCATATAATTATTTACAGAAATATTTACATAAAAGGCAATTTCCATCGTATATTTTAGAATGGAAAGTACCTTTACTTCAATTAATGTGGATGAAAATATTATCCATCTTTTTGTGTGATGCTCATCATAACAGGAATAATAATAATTCTGCATTTTAAGTGATGGATGTTGTTTTCCGAAAAGAGGAGAAAAAATTAATGCATTTGAGAAAATTTTTCGTTTTTTTTATAATGTTATTTTTCAGTACTGCACTATTCCTGCAATGTCCCCCGGAAATCCCGGATGAAACCCCTCCCATAGTTAACATTATTTATCCGGTTGAGGGACAGGCTGTATCCGGGACGGTAAAAGTCTCAGTCGGAGCCACAGATGAAACGGAGCTGAAACAGATAGATTTATATATAGACGGAGAAAGAATTGCCAGTTCTCCCGGGCCGCTTTTAGAATATGTATGGAATACAGTTCCCATTGCAGATAACAGAAATCACAGTTTATCTGCAATCGCGACAGATGATTCAGACAATAATGGATTTTCAGGCACTGTAACAGTCCGCGTCGTATCCGGTAATGTTGCCGATACCCTGGCACCGGTCATCACAATTTTAAATCCTGTTACTGGTTCAACCGTCAGGGATACTGTTACTGTTACAGCTCAGGTGGTCGACGACAGTCCCATTGAGCGTGTTGATTACTATGTGGATGGAAAGCTCGATTTCAGTGCTACACAGTCTCCTTTTGATTTTTTTTGGAACGTTCAAACTTTTGACGATGGCACAACTCATAACCTTTATGCACGAGCATACGACATAAATGGCAATACCGGAATATCCAATATTGTAAGTGTCACAATTCAAAATAACGATAATATTCCTCCTACAGTCCTGATTATATATCCCACAGCAGGATCAGTATTTTCTATCGGCGATACAGTGGCAATAAGAGCAGATGCCCAGGATAATTTCGGGATACAGAGATTAGAATTTTACATAGATGGTGAATTAAAAATTACCGATACATCCAGACCATATTCTTATCTCTGGGACACAACCGGTTATACCACCGGTCAGACCCACACAATTTACGTGAAGGCGTTTGATCTATCCCAGAATAGCAGTTCGCAACTGATTACGGTAACCGTCAATCCATAGTCAGAAAAATACAGCTTTCATTTTTGTGAATCGTTAGTTCAGTGCAATTAGTAAATCATTTCATTGTTATTGTTAAGAGAAAGTTTTATCTTATATCTGTACATTCAGAATACGATCAGAGAAATGAGGAGGAACCATGAAGATTTTCTGGAATCGAATTGTCAGAGTACTCAGATTAGAAAAGCAGGTATTCGAAGAAGTTGAGGCAGATCAAACTGCCCTTCCCCAGGCTCTTGGGCTTGTTATACTGGCCAGTTTTGCTTCAGGGATCGCCACTATTTCCGGAGGACTGGACGCTTCTTTGTTTTCTGGAACTCTGGGATCACTGATCGGATGGTTTGTCATGTCCTATATCATTTATTTCGTGGGAGCGCGTATACTTCCGGAACCTCAAACGAAAGCAGATTATGGACAACTTTTACGCACCATCGGATTTGCCACAGCCCCAGGCCTCATTGCCGTATTTGGAATAATACCTTTCCTCTATACTATTTCTGCCCTGGTAGCTTCTGTCTGGATGCTTATAGCAATTGTCATTGCCGTTCGTCAGGCCCTTGATTATACCAGTACCGGCCGGGCCATTATTGTCAGTGTTATCGGGTGGATTATCTATGCTCTGCTGGCGTGGGTATTCCGTGTTATCGTTCATTAATGCTATTATAATACGGGCCGGGATAGAGACTCATTGCCAAATCAGGATATCTTTCCAGCTGTTACCTGGTTAATTGAACCCGGTTCACCAAGTGGATATCCACTGGTGAAAACATAGTGATCGCCTTTTTTCAATAATTTTTTCTTCCTGGCGATTTTCAAAGCCTCATCGAATAGTACGGCGGCATCTTTCTGCAGTGCATTTTTAACCGGATAAACGCCCCATACCAGAGCCAGCTGGTGATAAACATCTTCCTCGGGAGTTAATGCCAGAATACAGCTTTTCGGCCGGTATCTGGCTATAGCCCGGGCAGTGTATCCTGTTCTGGTAATGGCAAAAATAAGCGGTGCCTTCAAATCTCTGGCTACTATGGTAGCAGAATGTGAAATGGATTCCGGAATCAGGGAAGAATCACTGGTCTCAATTATTGTAGATTCCTTATAATAATTCAGATATTCTTCCGCTTTTATGGCTATTTTTGACATCACCCCTACTGCTTTTACCGGATATTTTCCAATGGCGCTCTCCTCCGATAGCATTACCGCATCAGTGCCATCCAGTATGGCATTGGCAACATCATTTACTTCAGCGCGCGTTGGAACCGGTGATTCTACCATGGAACGCAACATCTGCGTTGCTGTGATAACCGGTTTACCCATTCGATTCGCCAGATTAATCATTTTTTTCTGGATAAACGGTACATTTTCCGGTTCGATATCTACACCCAGATCTCCCCTGGCCACCATTATAGCATCAAAGCCATTAATGATTTCATCCAGATTCTCAATAGCTTCATGTTTTTCCAGCTTTGCAACCAGAGGGACAGAACGTCCTGATTTCTTGAAGATTGGCTCCACTTTGTCTCGGTCCGAAGCCTTTCTAACAAATGACATTGCCACCAGATCAACGCCATTTTCAAGTCCGAACAACAAATCTTTTTCGTCTTTTTTTGTCAGAGTCGGTACCTGAAATGTGCCAGATGGAAAATTAACACCCTTACGGGAATAAATATTTCCTCCGATAATGACCGTACAATAAACCGAGGATCCCTCTATTTTTTCAATTTTTAATTCCAGATCTCCATCGGAAAGTAACAATTTTGCTCCTGGAAATACATCTTTATGAAATCTTTTATAATTCACCTCGATTCTTTTGACTTGAGATGCTGAATCCTTTTTTTCGGAATCAAGAATCAATGTTTCACCGGGTGATACCTGAAGCGGTTCGTTTTCAATTTTTCCTAATCGAATTTTGGGACCGGTAAGATCCTGAAGAATCGCAATGGGTTTATTATAATTTCTTCTGATTTCTTTAATATGTTTTATCGTTTCCAGATGAGATTGATGTGTGCCATGAGAAAAATTAAGGCGAAAAACATTGACGCCGCTTTCAATCATTTTTTTCAAAATTTCGGGATTCTGGCTGGCCGGTCCCACAGTGGCCACTATTTTGGTATGTTTGAATTTCATGATTTAATTGTCCAGATTTTGCTCTGTGATCTTTGGAAAATATACAGAGAAAAGCACTTCCCATGAAAGTAAAATTCCAAAACGCTGGTACCCAGATACTGATTTATTACCAAGGAAATTATTTAACATGATTATGCTGACGAATTCACAAACTTTACCGTGAATAGATAATACCATATTATTTTCTCGATGCTCTGTGTCTGATAGGATTTCTTCCAATCACCCCTTATTTTGGCTGTATCAAAAGCCATGTTTTATTGAATAAAATACATTTCTCTGAATAGAAATAATCACAGAATCTCTCCTCCTTCGGTCCTTCTCTTTAAAAATAGAGAGGATTGGGGATAAGTTATTAATCTGTTAATTTAGAATTGCTATATTTATACATATAATCTGACTTTTAATACACCAAATAAAAGGGGAAGTTGGCACAGATCCATATCTATTCAATTATTTTTACAATAAGACAATATTGTTGTTAATATTTTTTATAGCCAACAGCGAAAAAAATGATCTGAGTCTAGAAATAGACATACCACCACTTCGCGGTGTTTTTAGTCCGAAATGTTTTTATTGCTGTAAATGTGAGGTGTCAACTTCTTTTTCCAGAAGTTTGCAAAAAATTTTATTCTGGAAAGAAAAATTCCATAAACTCTGCTGCAACAGAAGTTTCCGGAAATATTTTTCTGGCCTCCGTTTCCAGATCCTGCAACTCCTGATCGGTATGCTTGGGATCGTGATGTGAAAGAATCAGCTTCTTTACTTTGGCTTTTTTTGCAACTTCACATGCCATCTCAAATGTACTGTGTCCGAATCCCTGGAAAATATCATATTCTTTCAGTGAATACTGGGCGTCATGAATCAGGACATTGGCATTCTCAGCAAATTTAGCCAGCCGGTTATCTCCCCCGACAAAACCTTCGACATCTGTTGCAAAAACGATAGAGTGTCCTTTCCGATCTTCAAATTTATAAATAAAAACACCACCTTTAGGATGGGTATAATTCCTCATACAGGAAATACGTCCAATCCAGTTCTCAACCTTACTACTTTCAGTCGCAGGCACAATCTCGTAACCATCTTTGAAGAAATAAACCATCCTGTTTTCTGCAAATTCAAAATAATTAAACTGGCTCGGCAATTCAGAAATTGTCACCGGGAAAAATGCGGGACTCATTAATGTATCCAGTATTTCCTCGATGGAGTAATTCAATTGTGTGGGTGTAATAATATTAATTTCTGTTTGAGGCATATAAATCATGTTAAAATATGGAAAACCCATCAAATGATCAATATGAGTATGCGTGAAGAACAAATAAAGTTTATCAAACTCCTGATTTTTCTTTCCCGACCGTTTTTCCTCCATCAGATCATTACCGAGGTTAATAATGCCGGTTCCAGCATCGACGATAACAATGTGTTTACCGAAATCAACTCTCAGACAGGTTGTGTTGACACCATATTTAGTAGCATCACCTCTGGTAGGGGGATAACTTCCGCGCACTCCGTAGATCTTAGCCTTCAATGCCGAATTTTCCATACTCACATTCTCCGTTAATGACGTGATTGCAACCTTTTTATCTCATCCCGAATCTTGGCAGCCTTCTCATATTCTTCCTTTTCGACTGCTTCCTGGAGTTCATTTTTAAGCTTCTGCAACCGATCTTCTGCCAAATTCAACGGACTTCCTTCGGTATCCTGAACATCTTCGGGTGTATAGGCACCTTTTTCCATCACCTCTTCTTCTACAAAAATCGGAATATTTCTCCTGACAGCCAGGGCGATTGCGTCACTTGGTCTGGAATCTATTTCGTATTTTTTTGAGTCCTGAGTCAGGTAAATAATTGCATAATATGTGTTATTCTTTAATTCTGTTACCACTATCCGGTCAATATTCGCCATCAGGGAATCCAGCATGCTAAGAGCCAGATCATGGGTTATTGGCCTTGGTGGCTTAATCTTTTCCAGACCCAGAGCAATCGACTGTGCTTCATACTCACCTATTATTATCGGCAAAGTGCGATCACCTTTAAGTTCTTTTAAAATAACCCCACTAGCCTGAGATTGTGTAAGAAACAATCCATTAATTTTTACTTCAATCATTATTACACCACCTTGAATTTATACTGCCTCGACTGACTTGATTTCCGGCATTTGATTCCGGATATAGCGCTCAATTCCCTCTTTGAGAGTGAGTTGAGCCATGGGACAACCTCCGCAGGCACCCACCAGCCTGACATAGACCACGCCTTCCCTGATCTCGACAAATTCAACATCTCCCCCATCCATCTGAATACCAGGACGGATATTGTCCAGCAGTTTTTTTACCTTCTCCTCTGTCATAAAATTTTTTCCTTTTTATGGTTGATAAAATCCTGAATTACAAAAGGATACCGACACAATTAAATTCCCGCTATCATTTCTTCAATATCTCCCTGAGTTTATTAGTTCCCATTAGAAGCAGTTTCACATCAATATCCATTAATTATTTTAACAACGCCTTGAGCCAGATCAAAATATCTGATATTTTTGATTGAATTGTTCAGATTTTCTGTTTTACAATCTGTAATGCTTCCTCGGTAATATCTCGTACCGTCTTAAAAACATTTTCCTGTTCTGTTTTCAGTTTTCCCTTAAAATCCTCATCCGAAATGGTAGAAAGATTAATCAGAATATTCAGGCAGGCTGCCTTTGCAGCCGCCTGGGCCATAACCGCGGCAACACCTGCATCACTAATTGAATTCTCATTGCCCTTTAAGGCCACAGATCGCGTAAGGCCGGCAAGTGTCTCGCATCTTCTTAAAACATCCATTGGCACCAGGGCTGCTCTTTTGGTTGCTTCTTCTACAGCGTTACTGCGTTCCGCTTTTTCTTCCTCAGTACCATGCGGCAAACGGTAGGCTTCCATTACATCATTGAAAACTTCAGCATCTCTGTCCGCCAGTAAAAGAAACTCCTCTTTCATTTTTGTTACATTCTCAAGGCATTTTTTCATATCGTCTTCTGAATCCTGATACTTTTTTTTACCAATCGTTAATTTACATACCATTGACACCATAGCTGCCGACAAAGCTCCGGCCAGTCCAGCCACGCTTCCTCCTCCGGGAGCAGCTGATTCAGATGACAGTTCATTCAATAGTTGCTGGAGGTCCATTTCCTTAATCATATCGCACCCCTTTTTCTAATCGTTCGCGGAGCTTATTGTTTATGAAATCCTTTATAAGAATGAAATAAAACTCTTCTTATTAATATGTGATAACAATATTATTATCTAAATTAAAAAATTCATCTTCACTCAATTTATGAAACATATTTCCAGAAAAAAAAGATATCTTCAGCAAATTTTCAGAAAATTTTTATTTTATGCACCCTTTGTTACGGATATTTCCCTAAATTTGCTCAATCTGAACTGCCCGGGTGGTCTTCGTGCGTCTTTTTATACTAAGCAATGATGCCGCGAGAAGAAAGGAAATAACCTGACAATTTGATAAAAATGGTACCCGAAACGTGATACGAAGAATTTACTCTATAAATTTACGGATATTCAAATCAGAAAAGTGGTCCCACCTTTTTGTTCTTATGACTGTGTTTACTCTCTCGGGTTTATTTTCGCTCGGTTTATTCGGGTGCAATTCGGGTAAAGATGGTAAAAAGTCGCCTTCCTGGGATGCGATTCTGAAAGAGATCGAAATAACAATTGCTTTACAGGTATCAGACAGCTTGAAAGCTGAAAGAATCAACGAGATACTTAAAAAATATTCCGTAACAATTGAACAATACCGTAATTTCTACCAGAAATCTATAGAAGAGGCAAATCTGGAACAGTTGCCTCTTCTCAAGGCCATCGAAAAAGCAATTTCTCAGGAAATGACGGATGCACTCCGAAACGAGCAGGGCAAAATGAGGAGTCAGCAGCTTTCAATGCAAAGAAACCAGGATTCTGAATTTCAGCAACCACCGCCTGAATAAAATCCGATGAGGCCTTGCTCTGAGCCCATCCATAAAATTTATCTCTTTATTTATTCAGTATTTTTTCCAGTTTTTCCTTTGAAATTTTATCTACTTTGTCATGTAGGGAGTTGTTATGACTATCCATGGTTACAACTAGGGGAAAGTTTTCCACATCGAAATGCCAGACGGCTTCAGGGCTTCCAAACTGTTCCAGATAAACACCTTTTACCTTTTTCACACATTTAGCATAGATCTGAGCTGCACCGCCAATTGCATGAAAGTATACCGAGCCGTATTTGCTGCAGGCTTCCAGAGTTTTACCTCCCATGCCACCTTTTCCGATAACGCCACGAATATTAAATTTTCCGATGACATCTCCCTGGTACGGTTCTTCACGAATCGAGGTGGTTGGTCCAGCCGCCATTACTTTATATTCACCACCCTCCTTCACAATCACAGGTCCGCAATGGTAGATAATACCACCTTTAATAACATCCAGTTCTCCGCCATCGTACAAATACCGGTGTACAGCATCACGTCCGGTGAACATATCCCCGTTTAAGAGAACCACATCACCGACTTTTAAATCACGAATCTGCTCCTCAGATACAGGTGTCGTCAACACTTTTACATTTTTGCTGGGCATCTCCATTTCGGGAATTTGGGAGAAATCCTCTTCAAATTCACCAGGCGTTTGATACAGCCACTCTTTCACTTCACCTTCGGAGGTCATTACCAGACCGCGTCTCCGGTAAGCCCAGCACATATAGGCAATGCTGACAAAATAAGAAGCTGGAAGACGGTTCAAATAATCTATATTAATACCCCCGAGTGTAAACTTGCCCCCAAAACCCATTGGGCCGATTTCCAGAGTATTGGCTTCCTCCATGATTGTTTCCTCCAGCTGTGCCAGTTCCTGAAGCGGATTCACCTCATCCATGGATCGCAGTAGCAGTTCCTTAGCATAGGCATAACTGCTTGCACGGTCGCCTCCAATACAGACTCCCAGAAATCCCGGTCCGCACCCCTTTCCCTGAGCCTGATATACAGCGTCCAGAATCACCGCCCGAACTCCTTTCAGGTCACGTCCATATTTTTTTCCATTTAAAGTCGCGGGCAGTTTATACTGGATGCTCATGTTCTCGCACCCCCCACCCTTTAAAATAAGACGAACATCAACATCATCACCGCGAGTCTGATGAAAGTGGAAAACCGGGCTGCCTTTACCAAGATTATTTCCGGTATTTTTACCCGACAGGGAATCTACAGAATTCTGTCTGAGATATCCCTTTTCCGTCGCCTGAACCACCGCTTCCTCTGCTGCCTTTTCAAAAACCAGTTGATCGTAATTCACCGGACATTTCACGTAAAAAGTAATGGTACCCGTATCCTGACAGATAGGTAACGATCTTTTTTTTGCCAGTCCAACATTCTGCATTATCATGTCCATGGCCATTTCTGCCATGGAATTTTTCGCTTCCAGATTCTTCTTCAGGTTGATAACTTCTTCCACATCCGGAGGGAGATAGGCCGATGTCCGGCGTATCAACTCCAACAGGTTGTCACGGAGAGTCTCATAGCTCATATTATAGCCTCCTTTTAGAAAATTGTTTTCTGGATATAAAATAAGAAATATTTTGGTAATTTCAATAGATGGAATTTTTTCACATCAATTATTTCTTTTTCTAGAATTATCTGATAATTCAGAATATCCATTCAACATCCATCAGAATTCCCAGCATCAGAATTCGATAAAGAACGGGATCGCGGTTGTTTAAAAAACCAAAACGGTTATATCGCCATTCAAACCAGAGTATAAACCCTTCTCCCAGTGAAATATTTGATCCCAGCCCATACTTCAGGGAATAACCAACCTGAATATCATAGTTACGGCTTGAGGAATAAGGATCGAATTCACCATTTTGCTCTTCCAGCGGACTGGTATTAACGTAGAGTGATGGGGCAAATCCGCCGATAAGATAAGGGGAAATCCGACTGCGGGCAGGCAAAGCATACAGACGAAATTCCGCCACCGGACTGAAGATAATAATATGTGTCTTATAATCCCTTCGCTGATCATCGGTAAAATAATCGAAGTGTAATCCGATATCCGCATAAATACGCGGATTAAAACAATATGACATACCGGCTGAAATATTAATTCCATTTGGTGAATTCGCTCCCACCAGCTGGTCAGCATCGGGAAAAACCGGACCCCAGCCAAAGCGAAAACTCCAGAATGCGTCGTTCTGGGAATATGTAGAAGTGCTGAGACCTATCATGAACATGAGAAAATAAATGCGCATATTTCTAACCACATCCACTATTATAATCTCATTACCTGGCCCGATGAATTTTGTATAATTGTATTAACGTATAAGTCTCACCAGGCCTTACAGAACAGTCTTCTAATTAAATATCGAACCCGAGCGTAAACTGATGGCTGGTTCCCAGATCGTCTTCAAAAGGCAGAATGGCATAAGACAGCCTGAGACCGGCACGCATGATACCTATACCAAAATTGAGTGAGTGGGACTCATATCCCGCCTGAATCCCCGTCCTCAATGCCAGCTGATTCCATAATATCAGCTCGGTGCCGGCATGAAATCGGATATTTTCATCAATTACTTTAACCAGATCCGCGGCAAGAATTGCTGATATCGTTGAAGAGGTGAAATGTACCGGAAACATTACACCCAGTCTACCCAAAGTCGGCAGTTTTGTCCTTTCTTCTTTAAAGGTATTCATTTG
>JAFGSO010000235.1 GCA_016934605.1 Calditrichota bacterium
CTTCGGCGCGACCCTGATCCTCTGAGCCTTTTTTTGTCCGTTATCCCTTATCCTTTTTCCATTATCCCTAAATTTTACTAATACCCTATCCTCCCTTAATCCCCGCCGGGATGGCAGCCTGCCCGCCCACTGGCGGGGGTCCGTCCGCCGGCGTAAGACTTCATCCTTCATCCTTCATCCTAACTCTGTCCAGCAGCGAGTAAACACATGGTATCACGATTAAAGTCAGCAGAGTGGAAGTTGCCAGTCCTCCTACAACCACCGCTCCCAGTGGCTGCAGAGCTTCTCCTCCCTTACCGAGGCCCAGTGCAATGGGCAGCATGCCGAAGATAGTTGTTAGAGTAGTTATCAGAATAGGCCTTAAACGAGTTGCTCCTGCCTCAATTATGGCATCATCCTTACTCATTCCACGGGAGCGAAGCTGATTTATGTAATCTATCAGAAGAATGCCGTTATTCACCACTATTCCCACCAGCATAATCATGCCCAGGAGGGCGTTCATGCTCAAACTGGAGCCAAAAATGAATAATCCCAGCAATACACCGATCACAGCGAGCGGTATGGTGAAAGCGATGGTGAAAGGGTGAATAAAGGAATTAAACTGAGCACCCATTACCACATAGACCAGAAATATGGCGATAATCAGAGCTGTGAGAAGACTTCGAAAAGAATCTGCTATGGAACGGGATTGACCACCGAAACTGATATAATAATCCGTCGGAAGATCCAACTGATTTATTGCTTGCCGGACCTCTTCCAGTACCTGACGCTGAGGCCGGCCGGATACATCGCCTTTTATTTCCAGCATTCTCTGCTGGTCCAGACGCTTTATCTCACTGGGACTTCTCTCCAGAGTGAATGATGCCACCGACCTCAGAGGAACGGAAAATCCACGAGCAGTGGTGACCGGTAGGTCCAGTACATCATTTATATTCTGCATTTCAGTTTCAACCACCTCCACTGTAATATCGTACTCGGTGTCGTAACTGCTCAGCCGTGTGACGGTAGCTCCCCGCACTGCTGTTCGGACGGTACTTGCAATCTGGGCAGTATTCAGTCCAAAATTTCCGGCCTTTTCCCGGTCTATGTAGATGCCAATTTCAGAAAGACCTTCCTGCAGGGAACTGCTGAGATTAACCACGCCGGGAATTTTTTTGATCTGTGTCAGTGCCTTCTCACCAATGTCGTTCAACACTTCCGGCTCCGGTCCGAATATCCGAATGTCCACCGGTTCTCTGCGCATTCCTTCAGTCACATCCGTCTGACGCACCACCAGTTCTGTACCGGGAAGATTACGAAATTCCCTTCGGATTCTACTCATCACCTCCTCCAGAGACTCCATCCTGTCTTCCTTCAAATTGACAGTAACCGTCGAAAAATTGGATTTTAATTCTCCCCTGGCCGAAAATACACCGACCAGCGTGTAAATTTGATCAATTTCCTCATATCGGGACAATCCCTGTTCCAGATTTTTTACGGTATTATCTGTTACCTCCAGCCGCGTGCCCTCCGCCAGGGAAAGTTCTATCCGGAATTCTCCCTGATTGATGGCGGGAAGCATTTCCACGTCCAGGAGAGGGGTAATAAATCGGATAAAAAGAATAAGCAGCAGAAATGCTGCCAGCAGGGTCATAAACCCGTGATGCAATGCGCCAGAGATCAGGTAGCGATAGATGCTTACTACCCTCTCAAATAAATTTTGCCATGCCGCAGCCAGTGACCTCATCATTCCTTTCCTGCCATTAATCCTCATCAGCTTGTAACTCAGCATTGGAACTACCGTCAATGCGACAATCACAGATAAGGATAAAGCAAACACCACGGTAAGCGCCAGTTCTCCCAGCAGTACCGCGAACAGTCCGATCAGAAAAGCCAGAGGTAAAAATACCACAATGGAAGTTAAATTCGACGATGTCACTGCCAGGCCTACTTCCCGGGTGGCAGAAACAACGGTTTTCTGACGATCCCCGTCCTGGTTCTCTTTCAGATGTCGGTATATATTTTCGATGACCACAATGGATGAATCAACAATCATACCCACTCCGAGGGCCAGACCACCGAGAGAAATAGTATTAATCGATAGGCCGGCAAAATTAATCAGAATAAAAGTGCCGATAATCGAAATGGGGATTGATAAAACAATGATCAGGGTATTTCTCAGATTTCCAAGAAACAGTAAAATGATCAGGGATGCCAGAACAGCGCCGATTGCTGCATTACGCAATACATTCCGGATGGATTGCTTTATGAAAACAGATTGATCCCTGATGATCCGGATCTGAATATCTTCGGGCACCGATTCCCGGATATCCTCCAGTTCCTGCCTCACTTCGTTCACCATGGCAACGGTATTTCCGCCGCTTTTTTCACGAATGGAAACACTGACTATTTCTTTTCCGTCCAACCTGGTGATGGATTCCCTTTCCAGATTTCGGAAAGCAACCTGCGCGACATTTTTTAGGTAGATCGGAACTCCATTGGGTGCAGCGATTATGACATTTTCGATATCACTCAGATTCTCAAATTTTCCCATTATTTTTATGAAGTTGTTTCGCCAGCGGGTTTCGAGCTTCCCGGCAGATATATCATTATTTTCTGAGGCGATGATGCTGCTGATCTGAGAAAAAGTAAGTCCCAGCGCTTTCATTTTTTCCGGATTGAGAGAAACAGTCACATATTTTTCCTCACCTCCGGAGATTTGTACGGTGGCGACATTGGAAAGTCGCAGAAAGCGATTCTTCATCCTGGTTTCGATGAAATCCCTTATCTCGGAAAGGTCCCGTTTATTTGAAAAAAAACCGATTTCAATTCCGGGAGGGAGAAAATCCTGAACCTGCAGAACGGTCGGTTCCTGTATATCCCGGGGGAAGCTACTGCGGGCTTTGTTGGTACGCTCCTGGACATCCAGTTTGGCCTGATCAAAATCGATTCCCCATTCAAACCGGACAGTCATCTGACAGACACCCTCCATGCAGGTGGTCTCAATTTCATCAATCCCGTCAATGGTGCTGAGATTTTCTTCCAAAGGTTCAGCAATCTGATCTTCAATGACTTCCGGATCTGCACCCGGATAAGGGACCATCACAATGAGAGCCGGTGCAATAAATTCGGGCCAGAATGAGACCGGGATTCGCGGAATGGAAAAAAATCCGAGAACGACAACGGCCAGAACAATAAGAATCGTTCCGACGGGATTGCGGATGCTGATCTCGGCAGATTTCATTTAATCAGCCTCCACTACACGCACTGATGTGCCGTCATTCAAAAGATTCTGTCCCAGAACCACCACGGAATCTCCCTCCTGAAGGTTGTTGACAATTTCAATAAGGTCACCCTGTGTTGCACCGGTTTTAACTTTTATTTGAATAGCCTCATTATTCTCTATTTTATAAACATAGGTATTGGCTCCTTTCCGAACCAGCGCATCAAGCGGCACAGCAAGAGCCCGGTGTTCTTTAATAATGAGTTCCGTACGGGCAAACATACCCGGTTTTAAGCGGTACCCGGAATTGTCGATCAGAATTTTTAGTTCCCCCATGCGCGTCTCCGGATTCACAGTCGGATAAATTTCAATGATCTTTCCCCTGAATGTCTGGTTGGGGAACGCATCCACGCGGATATCCAGTATCTGTCCTGCTTTCGTTTCCGGGAGCGCGGATTCCAAGACTTTCCCCATCATGGTGACTTTGTCAATGTTTTGAATAGTATATAGCTTCTGCTGGGGGGTTATCCGTGAACCAGCCTCGACGGCATCCATACTGATGACTCCGGTGAGGGTGGCCTCTATTTTTACCGGAGAATATTCCATTCCGGGAATGTCCTGTAATACTTCCGCCAGAACATCCCCTTCAGATACCTTTTCTCCGATGGAAGTGTATTCCGAAGTAATGAGCCCGCCCACTCTTGAATAGACATCAATCCTGGAAAATGGATGAATATCTCCGAAAATTTTGATCTTTTCTCCTATTTTCAACTTTTGGACTTTTGTGACCGATACAGTCACGGTCTGCTGATTACCGACCGCTAACTGCCGGTCGCCGTCCTGAGTACCACATCCGATAACCAGAAACATTGCGAGAACTACTAATAATTTGATCATAATGGAAACCCTGAGGTCATATTTGTTCTGATAAACGTCATAAAGATCTATTTTCATTTCTCCAGGCTTTTTTCCAATTCCGGTGCAAACCAGGAATATTCTTCCATGATTCGGGATAATTCCAATTTGGCCATTATGTGATTGAATAGTGCCTGAGAATACAGCATTTCGCTTTGGGACAGGGTCTGTTGTGCTGTTAAAACATCCAGTGATGACGCAATCCCCAGGCTGAACTGTTCAGTTGCAACACCAACTGCCTCATCAGCAAGTTTTATGTTTTCTTGTTGAGAGCCGATTTTTAAGGCGGATTGATGTAATGTGGTCAGTGCCTGGCGGATTTGCAGCAGAATTATGTCCTGCAATTCCTGTTTCTGAAGGACCGCTTTCTGATAATCCAGACGTGCGTTCTCAATTTTATGAGTTGTAGCAAAACCGTTGAAAAGAGGGAACGAAAGCTGGAGGCCAAGATTCCAGTTATCCACAAAACGATCGGGGTTGGTGGGGTCGAAGCCATTCTGAACGTTATAGCCAGAAAAAAACATCAGGCTTGGTTTATTACTGCTGCCGGCAATTTGAATTTCATATTCTTTCAGTACCTGCTGAAGTTCAATGGCATTCAGATCTGAACGTACTTCAAGTGCCCGATCCATAATATTTTCTTCCACCGCATTCACAGGATTGAAACGTAGGGCACCTTCCAGATGAATGGCAGTGTCCGGATACTGGATAAGTTTCCGGAGCAGAAGAGCACTTTTCTGCAGATTGCCGTTGGCATCTTCCAGCTGGGATATGCTGTTTTTCAACTGAACTTCTGTTCTTAGAATCTCCAGCCTGGGAATGGCGCCGGATTTGTAACGATTTTCGGCAATTTTGAGAAATTCTTCGGAGCGCCGGACATTACTGCGGTGCAGTTCAATGATTCTCTGATTCAGGAGAACACTGTAATATGCCTGGATAGTCTGATACAGGATCGCCGATATTTCACGGCGCCTTTCCAAAACAGATAACTCCTTACCGGTATGCGCCATACCAATACCACCGGAAATGCGTCCCCAGGTAAATAAAGGGAGACGGAGACTCAATTCTGCATTAAAACGGTCGGAAGTTCCAAAGCGGAAGGTCCGGGAAATATTTCCCATCGGAATCGTAAAAGAAGTCACCTTTCCCACATGAGTATAGATGCCGTTGATGGCAAGAGAGGGGAGTTGCTGTGCTCTCGATTCACCCAC